>JAIWOE010000161.1 GCA_020217165.1 Desulfovibrio sp.
CGGCGGCACAGGGCCGGCAGCTCTCTGCCGAGGAAGAAGCTGCCATCGCCAAGCAGCTGCAAGACCTGGGCTATCTGTAGTGTTGCGCCTTCGGAATGGGCCTTCGCAACCAACACCACACCATTCAGAGCTTATGTAGCGCCCCCCCGTTTTCGGGCGTTGACGATGAGGGGGCAGCGCTGGCACACGCGGGCGGCCTGGGATGTGGCATCGTGCGGATTGCGCAACAGGCGGCGGGCGGCGCGGTAGGCCGGGCCGTTCCAGATGTCCGCAAAGGGTTGAGTCAGGGCATTGCCGAAATCGTTGACCAGGGGGCGCACGTCGCTGCAACAGGGGGAGACGCCGCCATCAAAGTTGACAAAGGCCGAACGATACAGCCAAGCACAGTGTGTCTCTGCCTCGGCGGCCTGCTCTTCAAGATTGCGCGGGAACTTGCTGCTCCACCAGTGGGCCGGCGCATCATCCGGAAAAAAGGGCTTGATGAAACGTACCTGATCCACGCCCAGCTCCCGCGCCTTCTGCTCGGCCAGGGGAATCTCGTTTTCGTTGAAGCCGGTCACGCAGAACTGCCAGTCGATGACTGGTGTGGTACTCTTGCGCGCCCTCTTGAGGGCCACCAGGCGCTTGATGTTCTCCAGCGCCAGCTCCATGTTTCCCTTGCCCATGAACGTGGCATAGCTCTCTGGCGTGACGCCATGACAGGAAAAGATGAGAACTTCCAATCCTGAATCGATGATTTTCTCCGCCAGGGCATCATCTCGGATATTCATGTTGGAGGAGACCCCCACGCCGATGTTCTTGTCCGTAGCGTAGCGGATCATCTCGAAGCCTTCGGAAAACAGAAATGGTTCTCCGAATCCATACATATTGATCTTGAACAGGTACGGCGCCAACTGATCCACCACATGCCGAAACTGTGCCGGCTGCATGCGGCCGTATCCACGCTCGCCCTCCTGCGGCTGGCGACGGTTGTCATAACAGAACGCGCAGTGCAGGTTGCAGATGTTGGTGGATTCGATCTTCAGAATGTACGGAAACGAGTCCAGCGCCTCTGCCTTGCGGCGCAGGTTCCGTTCCGTCTTCACCAGATTGATCAGCTTGCGCGGCGTGGCATGCCGCAGCACGGCCCACAAGTGGCGTTTGAGGATGCGGAATCTGGTGGCGGCATCCATGCCGCGGGTGGCGAGTCCGGCGCGAAGCATAATCGCTCCTTTGAGTTACTCATCCAGAAACAACGGATCTTCCTTGAGGGCCATGTGCAGTCGAAAGGCAAGGAAGTACAGATAGTGATCCGGCCGCTGCAGCACATCTTCCTCCAGGATGGAGACGAGCTTCTGCAGGTTGCGTCCCAATACCTCAGGATCCTTGTCCTTGCGCGGCGACGAATCCAGGTCCAGAGCCGGGCGGATGTGCAGGGTATTGATGCCCGTGGCCGGGTCCCGCACCATGGCGCATGGTACCAGGGCTGCCCCGGTACGCATGGCCAGGCCGGCTGCGCCAATGGAAAACAGGGCCCGCCTTCCCAAAAAGGTGACCGGCAACTTCTTGTCTCCCCCTCCGCCGTCCATGGCCACTCCCAGCACCTCCCCACGCTTGATGCAAGCGAAGGCCTCCTTAAGATTGCCAAAAATATTGATGTGTTGTACTGGAAGAGACGCCTCGTGGGCCCAGCGCAGCTCCCGTGTGCGGCGGACCATGGCGCTGCGGGCTTCGGGCAGACGCTCGTTGAGCACCCAGGCCGGCGCCGAGAGCTGGCACATGCGATAGCCCCGGTGGCCAATGGCCGGCATGATCATCTGGTTGGCTCCAAAGTGCCCGAACGCCAGGATGACGCCGCGCCCCTGCGCCAGGGCGGCATCCAGATGCTCCTGCCCGGCAAGACGGGTTATGGCCTGGGTGCGTGCCGGTGTGAGGGTGGGAAAGAGCAGCACTTCCACATCGTTGCACACAAAGTTCACCGCGGCTTGCCGCACCAGGGCCTGCACCTTGCCCGGAGTTGCTGTGCCGCCGAGAATAAGCCGCGCCGCGGCCTCCATGCCCCGGCGCTTGCCGCCAGCCACATGAAAATACAACCTTCCCAGCAGCCGCGCCAGCCCCAGACACCACGGCAGCGGCAGTATCCACAGCATCCGCTTGAAGGGTCCCCAGACACTCCACAGGGCAAGATCACGTGCAAGTTTCATGACATATTGAATTTGATTTGTTTTTTATTTGACAACCACCGCCCCAACACGGCTATATCATCAAATGCCGCTCCACTACGCCACCGCGCCCACCGCGTCAAATGCAGACTCCCCCTCTGCCCCGCCCCCAGGGCTCCCGCCATTGGTGGTCCTGGTGACGCCGACGCCGCCAGACCTATCCGCCTTCGGCGTGCGTTCCATTTCCGCGTTCCTGCGCCGCAACGGCCTGAGGACGCGTATCATTTTTCTCCCCGGCAGCCTTGGACTGCTCAAGCAGGGCGGCACCTTCGTGTACCGATACCCCGAGGCCGCCCTGCGCCAGGTGGCCGAACATTGCCGCGGGGCCACCCTGGCCGGGCTCTCCTTCATGACCAACTATCTGGACCGCGCCGCGCAATGCACCAAAGCCATTCAGGAACTCGCCGGCGTTCCAGTAATTTGGGGCGGTGTGCACGCCACCCTGCGACCTGAACAAGCCCTTGAATATGCAGACTTTGTATGCGTTGGCGAAGGTGAGGAGGCCCTCCTGGAGCTGACCCGCGCTCTGGAGGCCCACGGCAGGAGCGGCGACGCCACCGCCACCATTCCCGGCATCTGGACCAAAGTGGCCGGCCACCTGCGGGACAACGGCTGCCGCCCCCTCATTGCCGACCTGGACAGCCTGCCTGCGCCGGACGTATCCAATGTGGAGCACTACGTGCTCGATCCCATCCGGGAACAAATCATCCCTTTGACGGATGCACTGTACCTCGACACGTTGCCCCTGGTCCCGTATTATGACAATGCACGCCTGAAGGCTTACCGCATCATGACCGATCGCGGTTGCCCGCATCGTTGCAGCTATTGCAACGTTCCTGCATTGAAGGATACATTTTCGCAGGATGCGGTACCTTATTTCCGCTCTCGAAGCGTACCCCACGTGATAGCTGAGCTTGAGGAAGCCATTGGCAGATTTTCTGAAATAAAGGCTGTGCAGTTTTTTGATGATACTTTTTTTGCTCGTCCCATCACCTGGCTACGGGAGTTTGCCTCGCAGTACAAGATACGCATCGGGCTGCCATTTTACTGTCAAGCCAGCCCCACGACATTGACGCAAGAAAAGCTGAAACTGCTCATGGATGCCGGCATGGTGTATGTGGAAATGGGCGTTCAGACGGGCTCTCCTCGTATCCGCGCCATGTACGGCCGCAAGGAAAGCAACGAACAGATCCTTGCCGGCACACGCCTAGTGCATGCACATGTGCCCCCACTGTTGCCGCCCCACTATCACGTTATCATGGACAATCCCTGGGAAACCATGGACGACTTGATGCAGACGGTGCAGCTGTTGCACCAAATCCCCAAGCCCTATGGACTGGCCATCTCCAGCCTGGTCTTTTTTCCCGGTACGGCCATCTCCCGCAGAGCCATGGAGGAAGGCATCATTGAAGATGAAGAGCGCCAGGTATTCCGCCAGCCATTTTACATTCCCCCAACGCGACATTACCCCGGCCTGCTGCTGTACCTGCTGAGCTTCACCAATTTTCCGCAATCCATCATTGCCGCGTTGCTCCGGGAAGGGCCGGTACGGCGGCTGTTGGAAGGTCGTCCCGCTTGGTTCTATGGCCTGTTTCATGTGGTGGGGGAGGGGTTCCGCGCCGCTGTCAAGGCCTGGAAGCTCATCATTCGTGGCGATATTTCTCGCATCCGCGCCTGGATAAACCGCCAGCGCCGCCACGATCCCGTGGTGGCAGGGAGGAAAGGCTGATGCGCGTCGTCCTCATCTCCCCGTATCCGGACATCACCAGCTTTGGGCTGCGCTCCCTCTCTGCCTGGCTGCGGCAGCACGGCATCCAGACACGATGTCTGTTTCTGCCGGATCGGTTTGGCGATGAAGTGGCTGCCCAGCCGGAGCGCTATCCTCCCCAAGTATTGCAAGATGTGGTGGAGCTCTGTCGGGATGCGGACCTGGTGGGCGTCACCCTCATGACCAATTACTTCGACAATGCCCTGCAGCTGACCGCAGCCCTGCGTGAGAGGTCCGCCGTGCCCGTGGTGTGGGGCGGCGTGCATGCCACCATCCGGCCAGAAGAATGCCTCCGCCACGCCGACTACGTCTGCATCGGCGATGGCGAGGAAACGTTGCTGGAACTGGCCCAAACCCTGGAGCGCGGTGAAGATCCATCCATGATTCAAGGCCTTTGGGGGAAGTTTTCTGACCGCGAATTTCGCAATGCCGTGCGCCCCCTGCCCGCCAGCCTGGATGCATACCCACCGCCGGACTGGACCGGCCATGAGCACTTCATCCTTGCCGCAGATCGCGTCATCCCCATGACCGATGCCATCGTGCAGCAGCATCTGGCCAGTGGCACTGTTTCTGCAATGTTGGGAAAAATTGGCTACCAGACCATGACGGGTCGCGGCTGCCCGCATCGTTGCAGTTATTGTATCAACGATGCCGTAAAGAAATTGTACGGTGCACGCAATTACCTTCGCTGGCGCAGCACCAGTCATGTCATGGACGAACTGGAGCGTATCATCAGGCAGTTTCCGTTTATTGGCTTCATCTGGATCTCCGATGACGCGTTTTTCGGGCGCCCCATGCAGGATATTCAAGAGTTTTGCGGCGAATACAAGCGGCGCATCGGCCTTCCCTTCACCTGCCTGGCCAGCCCCTTGACCATGCGCGAAGACAAGCTCGCCGCGTTGGTGGATGCCGGCCTCGTGTATCTGCAAATGGGCGTGCAGTCCGGCAGCCCGCATATCCAAGAGCTCTTCAACCGTGCCCGCATGAACAATGAGAAACTCTTGGAAGCCATGCATGTCATCAATAAGTTCAGGGATAGACTGTTGCCCCCTAGTTACGACTTCATCCTGGATGCACCCTGGGAAACTGATGAAGACAGGCGATCCTCCCTTGAACTGATCTCCCGCATTCCAAAACCATTCCGGCTGCAGCCATTTTCCCTGGTGCTGTATCCAGGCACAGCCCTGCATGAAAAAGCCACTTCAGAAGGCCTGCTGCAGGATGAGCGGCGCGATGTCTATTCAAAGCACTATGCAATGCGAGCCCCAAGCTACTCAAATCTACTTATATCACTCTCGAAATCCGGAAAAATGCCCTCGTGGCTGCTTCGCCTTGGCATAGCGCCCATCCCCTGGCGGGTGCTGGGGTCCCACACCTTGGAGCCAGTCATCCGAGGCACCTTCCGCATGCTAAAGCACTTGAAATCACTCCTTAAACCTACAGCCTCCCACTGAACATGCGTGTTTTGCTTGTCCAAAGCTGGCTCGGTGGAGCAGAACCACCGGTCTACCCCATTGGCCTGGCCTGTGTTGCCGCAGCGCTTCCAGAGCATGAAATCAGACTGTTCGACCCCAATGTTGAAGGTCCACCTGACGCACCCTACAGTCCGCTTGACAAGATCCTGCAGCAGTGGAACCCAGACGCCATTGGGATTTCCCTGCGAAACATAGATTCCACCAATCGGCGCGTCGTGGTGTTCTATTACCAGCACTTTCAAGCACTGGTGGAATACATTTCCCAGCGTACCACCGCGCCAATTCTTGTGGGCGGAGCAGGATTCTCCCTCTTTGCAGAGCGCATCATGCGCGAGAATCCTGCCATCCATGCAGGCGTGTATCTGGAGGGAGAAGCCACCACGGCCGCTCTCCTGCGCCAGCTGGCAACCCCCTGGAACGTGCCTGGTGTGTATTATCGCCGGGAAGGACGCATTGAGTTTTCCGGCCCACCTGCCAAATTATCCCTGGATAATGTCTCTAATATTTTTCATACAGCGCCCAATGTTTCTCTGTACAACACTACAATTCCCGGGCCCGAACCCTTTGGCGTGGAAAGCAAACGTGGCTGCGCGCTCCATTGCATCTATTGCCCTTACGGGTTCCTGAATGGAAGGGAATATCGTCTCATTCCTCCCAAGGATGTTGTAAATCAGATTCAAACACTTTACGCAACGCACAAGATAACCCGATTCACATTTCTAGATTCTGTTTTCAACATTCCAAAATCCCACGCTGAGGCAATTTGTGAAGAATTGATTCGTCGTAAACTGCAGGTTCAATGGTCGGCCTGGTTCAGCGAAAAGGATTTGGATCGTCACTTTGCTGAATTGTGCCTGGATGCTGGCTGCACAACGTTCATTCTCAGCCCCGATGGCATATCCGACAAGACATTGCGCATGCTAGGCAAAGTGCAGCGCCGCAGTGACATCCTCAGCACATGGCGCATGCTCTCTTCCCTGGCCCGTACTCGAACTGATTTTGAGGTCAGCTATAATTTTTTCAAGAACCCTCCGGGACAAACCTGGGCGGGCTTTTTTGCACTGGCATGGTTTCTGTTCCGAGCCAAACTGACATTACGCCGCCGCGTCCACTTTGAGGTCAACTCCTTGCGTATTGAGCCGCATACGCGACTCATGGAAATTGCCATGCAAGAAGGCTTGTGCAACGAGCACACCGATTTGCTCCGCCCTGCATATTACACGCAGCACCGTACACGGCTGATAGAACTGACCTGGAATATTCTGTTGCGATTCCTCGGGAAATAGTTGTAATGCGTACACAAGAAAGCTTCTTGCGCGACATATTGCGCCTCGTCATCTGGTATCCATTTAGATGGCTTGTTCGCTTGCTCCCGGTATCAGCAGGAATCTGGTGCATTACCAGATTGGGAGATTTGCACTATGCCCTTTCTCGTCGAAAGCGTCGTTGGTTGTATGACAATCTGCTACGACTGCAGCCTTCCATCCCCCCTATAAGAGCCCACGAGGAAATCCGGCGATATCTCCGTGTGCACTATCTTAACCAGCTGATTATTCTTGTTTTTCCTTCGCTAGACCTTGTTTGCCTGCAAAAATTGTTGGCTTGGCGTGGCCTGGAACACCTGGACGCAGCTCAGGCCCAAGGGCGTGGCGTGGTCTTGGCGCACCCGCATTTTGGGCCTGTGCACCTGCCGCTGTTTGCCTTGGGCGCTTTGGGATATCCCGTCAAGCAAATAGGGAAGCCAAGCGACGCAGGCTTGTCCTGGATCGGACGGCGCGTAGCTTTTAAATTGCGCATGCGGTATGAAGGGAAAATCCCAGCGGAGATTATTCCCGTGGGGAGCGATTACAGAGCAGTCTTCAAGCACCTGCGTGCTGGCCACATCGTCATGATCACTGCGGACGGGGCTGGAGATCTACAACAACACGGAAAATTTACACCGCTGACTTTTTGTGGTCATACCGTGCAGTTCCCCCTTGGCGCTGCCAAACTGGCAATGCGGACCAACTCCGTGCTGTTGCCCCTTTTTGTGCACCCTGGAACATCAACACCATGGCAATGCTCCATCGAAAAAGAGATTTGTATTCCTCGCAACGCGGACTCGGATACCGCCGCCGAGAACGCTGCACGCCAGTTTGTGGAGCGCTACGAACAGTATGTTGCCGCATGGCCTGGATGCATGCATTTTTTGGATACCTTTGCCCCGGGCCTGCTTATCACCGACCAGGAGCCGGGAGGGGCATCTACATCTCTGCATGAATCCGTTGATAAATGCTGAAAACCTGTGCTGCGGTGCCCTTCCACGAAAATTTTGCTGCATGTTGTACTCCGCGAGCGGCCATTTGCTTCCGCAGTGACGCGTCGCCAAGTACATTGCCAATGGCAGCCGCCAATGCTTCTGTATCTTGCGGGTTAACCATGAGCCCGGCATCCCCCATTGCCTCGGGAAGAGACGTGACATCGGAGGCAACGACGGGTGTTCCGCAGGCCATTGCCTCAATGACAGGCAGGCCAAACCCCTCGCCATAGCTTGGATACACAAAGGCCTTGGCCCCACTATACAGATAGGGCAGATCTTCTTGCGCCACTCCTCCGGTGAACAAAATCTTATCACTCATGGCCATGGATCTGATGCTATGGTAATACTCTGCAAACATTGGATCCATCATTCCTGCTATCACCAACTTACATGGCAACTCTTTTTGCTGTTCAAGCAACATCGCAGCCTGGACAAGCGTCTGGATGTTCTTTCGCGGCTCGATGCGCCCGACATAGAGGATATAATCACCATCAATGGCATATTTTTGCGTAACAGCAGAGATTTTGCTGGAGTCTTCGCGCGGGTAGAACTCATGGGACACACCGGGATAGACGACCTCAATGCGCTCCTCCGGGACATTGTAGAGAGACATAACTTGCGACTTGGTGAACTCTGACA
>JAIWOE010000162.1 GCA_020217165.1 Desulfovibrio sp.
TTCCCGTTCAGCAATGGACCGTCACCGAGGCCGAGGCCGGGCAGAAGCTCTTCAACTTCCTCAAGCGCCGGCTGCGGCGTGGCGTGCCCACCAGTCTGGTCATGCGCTGGATGCGCTCCGGCGAGCTGCGGGTGGACGGCAAGCGCGCCAGCCCCTACCAGCGGCTCAAGGCCGGCCAGGTGCTGCGCATTCCTCCATTTTCCGTGGATGAGACCCTGCCCGACGAGGCCGCCAGCATCGAACCCGCCCAGATTGCCCTGGACCTGCCCGTGCTGTTTGAAGATGACGAAGTGCTGGTCATCGACAAACCCGCCGGCCTGCCCGTGCAGCCCGGGACCGGCCACGGGGACGCCGTCTCCACGCGTCTGGCCGCGGCGTACGCCCACGCCCCCTTTGTGCCCGCGCCGGCCCACCGCATCGACCGCGACACCGCCGGTATCCTGATGGTGGGCAAGACCTATCACGGCCTTTCCCGACTGCTGGAGGCCTTTGAGACCCGCGCCATTCAGAAGACCTATCTGGCCTGGGTGCGCGGCCGCTGGCCCTTTGCCGAGGAAACCCTGCTCTCCGATCGCCTGGAAAAGCGCTGGGAGGGCAATTCCCAACGCATGCAGGCCGGTCGCGGCAAGCAGGCCCTAGCCACGGCCGAGCCGGTGGCGGTGCGCCGGGACGCCTCCCTGCTGCTCCTGGCCCTGCACACCGGCCGCACGCACCAGCTACGCGTGCAACTTTCCTCCCGCAAACACGCCATTGTGGGCGACCGCAAATACGGCGACCGCGCCCCGGCCCCTAGGCTGCTGCTGCATGCCCATGCCGTGATCTGGGAAGGCAGGGAATTCGTCTCCATGCCTGCCTGGCCGGGCCCGTGGGACGTGCGGACCCTGCTCAATCCTCCCACAAGCTAGTGTCTTGTCCGCGAAACGCGGGGGGTCCGTCCCAAGGACTTACGGCCCGTCAGGCTCGCCAGACGCATTGAGGGGCCCGGCTTCTTCCGGAATGGGCAGCACCAGGGTGCCGCCGGGCAGGATGGTCACATCGGGATTACTTTCATACGGCTGGCAGGTGAACTGCCCGGTGTCGCAGGTGGTGAGGGTGACGCGCAGCCGCCAGCCCCGGGGCACCGCCGCCGCCGTGGGCAGCAGCTGGATGGGCATTTCCGCGGGCCGGTCCGGCTCCAGGAGGGCCATGGCGTCCCGGGTGAAGGAATGCAGGGGCGGCACGCCCTGGCAGCCGATGGTGGGCTGGGGTGGCACCTCGCTGCGGTGCAGGGCCCGCAACAGGCCTTCGCTGAGCATGTGCGCCGAGCCCTGGGGAGAAAGCGCCTCCAGGTAGGCAAACAGGGTCAGGTCCGTGGCGTTGATGGAGACCGTGACGCGCACCAGGGGGGAGCCTTCCACCACCATGGGCGCCTGGAGGGGGGCGGAAGTCCAGGAGAGCTGGCCCGGCTCTCCCGGCCGTTCCCCCATGTCCGGAAAGACCACGTCTCCCCGGCCCAGTTGCGTGCGCCAGCGGTTGCGCGGCCCCGTGGGCGCGGGCCCCTGGACGAGCACCCTCCCCTGGCCTTCAGCCCCGTCTTGCACGGTGGCGTCGAGGACGGGCAGCAGGGAAGCATTGTCGGCCAGCAGGTACTCCTGCTCCCGCACCGGGGTCGCCGGCCAGCCCTGGGCCGTCTGCCAGGTGTGCTCGCCCAGGCGGCGGTAGCGCAGGCCCCGGGCGGGGGGTTCGCCCTTATCCTTCAAATACCAATCAAAAAATCGTATCTGCTCAAGGAGTTGCACCCTGGGGGAGGGCTCCACCGGGGCATCGGCCGGGGCAAAGGGGTCCGCATCTTTGGTGGCGCCGTGATTCCAGGGCCCAAGGACGGCGCGCTGCACCACATCCACCTCGCACAGGCGGCGCAGCAGGGAGGCGGCATAGGCGCCATCAAACCAGCCGCCCCAGGCGTACAGGGCCGGCCGCGGCGCACGGCTGAAGCGCTTCCAGGCCACATGAGGGCTGAAATCGTCCATGGCCACGGCCACGCCGCGTTCTGTCACGGCGGTCTGGTCCCGGGCCGGCGCCCCTGCGGCGGCGAGGTAGATATCCGCATTGGCCTCGTGCTCCCGTTGGGCCTGGGCCAGTTTTTGCGGTCCCTGGGGACCATCCACGGGGGCGGGACCCAGCACAAAGGTCCGATACAGCCAGGGCATGAAGGCCGGCAGGTGGCCCTGGTCCAGGGCCTGGTTGAAGCGGCCCCAGCGTCCCACAAATCCGGAGTTGAACACGCCGCCGGGGTAGGCGATGTCTGCATAGACATCATACAGGGCAAACTGCACCAGGGCGGCCTTGAGGGCCGGGTGCCCCATGGCGGCCATGTGCTCGGCGCTGGTGCCGCCGTAGGACACACCGGCCACGCCGGCGCGGCCGTTGCACCAGGGCTGCTGCACAGCCCAGTCCAGCACCTCCAGGTAGTCCTCGATTTCGTCCCTGGACCACGGATAATGCTGCACGCCAAAGGACGCGCCAGTGCCCCGGGCGTCAATGCCCACCACGGCATAGCCATAGTCCACCAGCATGCGGGTGGCCAGGGGGGCGTCCACAAAGGCAGAGGCCGGCCAGCGCAGGTTCCAGCGCCGCCAGTACCGCGTGGGCAGCAGCACCACTGGCAGGGTTTCGTCGGCCTTGAGATGGGCGGGGAGGTGCAGGTCCACGGCGATATCCACGCCATCGCGCATGGGCAGATGGAAGGATCGCCGCACCAGGCCGTTGAACCGGGGAGGCCCGGGGGTGAGGGTTCCCCCGAAGACGTCCAGCAGGGCGGCATGCTCCTCCTGGGTGGGGGTGGTGGATTCCGGCCGCAGCCAGACCGCAGCCGCCACCACGGCCAGGAGCAAGGTCCCGGCCACGATCCCCAGGATGATGCGCCAGCGTCGCGAGCCAGCCCGAGCCGCGGGGCGCGCTCCGGTGCGGGCCGGCCGGCCCCTGCGCTTCAATGATTCCATGGTACCGCCTTTGCCCGACGCCATGGTCAGGCGGATCCGGGTGCAGCACTGGCGTTGGGGAGAGGTGCCCCTTGAAGGATGACGATCCTTCTGAAGGATTCGTCCTTACAAGACGTCCCGCCAGGGACCGTGGGCGCACGCCAGAAACTGCATGGCGCCTTGTACCGCATCCGGGCCATGGGCTTCAAGGACAATGGTGGGCGCGATGTTTCTGCGGACCAGGCCCGCGAAAAACTGCCCGAAGGGGATGCTGCCGTGGCCCGGGGCGAGGTGTTGGTCGCCGGTACCGTCGTTGTCGTGCACGTGGCAGGCGCGAATCCAGGGCCCCAGCACGTCCAGCCAGTGGGGCAGGTCCTTCTTGTCCAGCCCGCCGTTGAAGCAGCTCCAATGGCCCACGTCAAAGCACACCCCGGCGTTGGCCCCTTCCAGCCGGGCCAATACATCGGCCAACACCTGGGGGGATTCGTCGTGGGTGTTCTCCAGCAGCAGGGGGAGTTCCGGCGTCAGGCGGGCGGCCAGGGGGCGCCAGGTGGCCTCGCTGCGGTCCAGGAACCGTGGATATTCGGGCTGATGGACATACCGCAAAAAGGAGATGTGGCCCACCAGATGTGCTGGCTGCAGGCGCAGGGCGCGATCCACAGCCAGGGCCAGGGTCTTACGGGTGGCGCGCAGGATGTTGTCGTCGAGGCTGGCGGGATGCAGGTCCCAGAAGGGCAAGTGCACGGTGCAGGGCAGCCCGGCGCGGCGCAAGGTGCGGCCCAGGCTGGTGAACCAGGCGGCCGGGCGCGATTGCAGGGTGGTGCAATCAAAGGTGAACTCCGGCCCCACGTGGAGCTCCCGGCCCAGGGCCTCCGCCAGGGTGCGGGCCCGGGCGGCGAACTCCTGCGGCCAGTGCGGCTCCGCATCCACCAGCCGCAGGGGGAAGGAGAAATAGACCGCCATAGGGACGCCTGAGGCGGGGTCAGGAGACCTGCAGGATGGTGGAGATCTGCCAGACCCTGCTGAAGATGGTGGTCCCGCCGAGCTGATCGATGGTCAGCCGCAGGCCGAAGATCTCCGCCGGCGGAAGCTCCGGAGGCGGGGAGAATTCGATCTCGATGCGCTTGAAGCGTTGGATCTGGAACTGGAGAAGCTCCTTGTCCAGGTGCACGTCGTGGTTTTTGGCGTCGGTGCCCACGAGCTGGATGAGGTACAGTCCTTCCAGGACCTGCTTGGGATCTGTATTGGAAAGTTCGAAAGAGAGCTTCCAGAGCAGATCCCCCTGGGTGAGGGCGACCTTCTTGATGGTGGCGCGGCCGGTGTTCTTTTCTCCCAGCAGGGCATTGAGGTCCACGCCGGAGAGGCTGGACTGGTTCTGGGAGCCTTGGGTCAGGGTTTCCAGCACGGGCTGCTGGCCCAGTGGGTCCGCCGCCTTGAGCATGCGCTCCATGTTTTGCAGGCGCTGCATCTCCACGGCATTCTCATGCGCCTGCTGCCGCAGCATGACCACTTCGTCCAGCATGGCGGCGTGCTCCGTCCACAGTTTGAAGGAGAACCAGCTGGCCCCTGCGGCCACCACCACCACGCACGACAGGAGATAGACCGCCAGCTTGAGCCAGATGGGCTTGAGGCGCAATCTCCTGACATGCGCGTCATCCCGCATGAGGATGACATTGTAACTTTTGGACGCCATGATGAAGGATTGCCGTGCGCTGGCGCGCTACATAGCTCTCCAATCCTCGGAGATGATTTTCCAGCCGACGCCATGGGGCTGCACCACCAGGGTCTTGTACCCCTTGTCTTTGTAGCCCTTGGCATCCTCGTACTCCTGGGAAAAGCCCACCACCAGGCCCTGTGGGTGCAGTTTGACATCCAGGGCGCCGAGATCCACCTTGGTGGGACGCTTGTCCGTCCAGATGCCCACCTTGTGGTCCTTGATGGCCTGCTTGCCATAGCGGCCGCCCTGGGAGGCGCCGTCGCCGTAGAACGACATGTAGCGTTCCAGGTCGGCCTTAAGCCAGCTCTCGCGCCAGGCGTCCACCAGTTCGCGCACCTGCTGCAAGGAGTCCAGCAGGTAGCGGGCTTCCATGGCGCGCAGGGATTCCGAGTCCGCGTCCACCCACTCGTTGCCCACCACGCGCCACTGCCCGGCTGCGTCCTTCATCCAGTACAGCCGCTTGATGCCGCCGCTGGTCAGGGAGGGGGAGCGGTAATACTGTTCGAACCAGGTGACCCAGTAATCCGGCCCGGGCAGGGCGCGGACATTGTGGGCGCTGACCTGAATCCAGGGTAGGTTGCGGAACAGATTCACCTTGTGGGCCTTGAAGGCCTGGAAGCTCTCATCGCCGGATTTGGTGAATTTTTCCGCATCGAAAAAGTCGAAGAAGGCGTCAGACCGCGAGGACCAGGCCCGGGCCCAGTCATCCACCAGATGTACCAGCTTCTCAGCCTCGGCGGCGTTGGTATCCTCGGGCCGCCAGTCCACGGAATGGGCGATGAGCACGGGCAGGTTGCGGGCGAGACGCTTGTCCAGCTCCAGGATGGCGTCGTTGTTCAACGCCACGCACCCCTTGGTCTCCCGGGGGGTGATCTGGTGGCCGCGGCCGTGAATCCAGATGCCCCCGCCGGTCTTGCCTTTGATGCGATCCACCGGGTTGGGATAATTGAGGGTGTGGGCCAGGGTGCCGTAGTCTTTGTAATCCAGCCCGGAACTCAGGCGATGCTGGATAAAGTAGACGCCTTCGGGCGTGCGCAGATCGCCCTCAACGAGTTTGTCTCCCTCGCGCTCCCCGGTGGTGCAGGTGATCTTTTCCACCAGGGCCAGGGGGCTTTTCTGCTCGAAGACGTACAGCTCCTGGGCCTGCTTGTTCACTGCCAGAAAAAGGGGCGGCCCGGCCGGGTTGCCGGCAAATTGGGCCAGCCAGCCTGGCGGTGCAGCAGAGACGGCGGTGGTGGTCAACACGGCTTCCGCCGGCGTGACCACCTGCCCCACGATGCGCCCCTGCGCCTGGCCGTCAGAAAGCATGAGCAGCAGCGCACCGGCGCACGCCAACGCACACATGCCCGGCACACGCGCTAACGCTTGCCGCGCCTCGCTCAAGGCGCAGACACACCCTTTTCCGAATGTCAATAACGATGCGTGCATCTTCCCCCACATTGGCCACCCCTCAGGGCCAATTTGAAGAGCCCACTCATGTTGCCGCGACGAGCCGTGGATCTGCCTCGGGCTAGCGCCAGCAGCGCCTTCCGTGCAACGATACCGCCCATCAAGTATACGGCAGGTCCATGCCGCATGGCAAGGGGAAGACGCGCGAACAACCTGATTTTCCTGCGCATCGCCCACGCCACACCCCTATGGCGTTCGTCCCCAGTGCACCTATGGATAACCCCTATCGCAAGGGGTCAGGAAATGTCAACCGCGTCGGGAGGTTGCCCCCTCGGGGCAGTGGCCTGCCCGCGCATGACCTGTCAGGCCAGTCCCAGCGTCTTCAACTCGTTACGCGTAAACAGCGCCTTCAAGGGGAAGCCCGCGCGCTCCAGATTTTCCCGTCCGCCCTCCTCGCGGTCCAGTACCGCCGCCACCACGCTGACCGTGAAGCCGGCATCCTGCACGCGCTGGATGGAGGTGACCAGGGTCCCGCCAGTGGTGACCACGTCTTCCAGCAGCGCCACGTGGCAGCCCGCGGGCAGGTTGGCCAGGCCCTCAAGGTACTGGTTGGTGCCGTGGCCCTTGCTCTGCTTGCGGATGATGCATGCCGGCCAGGGCGCGGCCGGGGCAGGGTCTGGCAGGGTGCCTTCGCTGGCCAGGTAGGAGGCCAGGCTGGTTGCGGTGACCAGGGGATCCGCCCCCAGGGTCATGCCGGCCACGGCATCCACCCGCTGGCCTGCAAGCAGATGCAGAAAGAGCCGGCCCAGCAGGTAGGCGCCTTCCGGGTGCAGGGCGGTTTGCTTGCAATCGAAATAATAGTCGGACTTACGACCCGAGGTGAGGGTGAAGTCCCCTTCCTTGTAGGATTTCTGAATCAACAGGCGGGCCAGGCGGGCTTTGAGGTCCTGCATGGTGGCGGCGGTCATGCTACGCTCCGAACACGCGTGCGAACACGGCGGCTTCATGGGTCAAACAGGCGGCGGGATCGAACAGGGCGTCCAGGGTGGCGGCGGAGAGCCGGGCCGTGATGGCCGGGTCCTGCCGCACCAGGGCTGGGAAACTCGTGCGTGTTTCCCAGCTCTGCATGGCGTGCCGCTGGACCATGGCATAGGCTTCCTGCCGGGGCAGACCGCTTTCGATGAGGGCCGTGAGCACCTTCTGAGAGAAATGCAGGCCAAAGGAGGCCTCCATGTTGCGCAGCATGTTATCCTGGCGCACCACCAGACGCTCCAGCACCCCGCACAGGCGATGCAGGATGTAGTCCAGCAGGCTGGTGGAGTCGGGCATGATGATGCGTTCCACGCTGGAGTGGCTGATGTCCCGCTCGTGCCACAGGGCCATGTTTTCCATGGCCGCCAGGGCGTTGCCGCGCAGCACCCGGGCCAGGCCGCTCATGTTCTCCGCGCTGATGGGATTCTTCTTGTGGGGCATGGCCGAGGAGCCCTTCTGCCCCTTGCCGAAGCCCTCTTCCACCTCCAGCACCTCCGTGCGCTGCAGGTGCCGCAACTCCACGCACAGGCGCTCCACCCCGCCGGCGGTGAGAGCCAGGGCGGTGAAGAACTGGGCATAGCGGTCGCGCTGGACAATCTGGGTGGAGACGGGGTCCACGCCCAGGCCCAGGCGGGCGCAGGCGTCGGCTTCTATGGCCGGGCTCAGGTGGGTGTAGGTGCCCACGGCCCCAGAGAGCTTGCCCACCCGGATCTGTTCCAGGGCCTGGCGGAACCGCTCGTAATGGCGAGAAAATTCCGCATGGAACCCGGCCATCTTCAGCCCGAAGGAGGTGGGCTCGGCATGGACGCCGTGGGTGCGGCCCATGCACAGCACGCCCTTGTACTGAAAGGCCATGTCCTTGAGCACGCCCAGGATGCGCTGGTAGCCCTGGTCCAGCACCGCGCCGGCCTGGGCCAGCTGCACGGCGTTGGCCGTGTCCACGATATCGGAGGAGGTGCAACCTAGGTGGATGAACCGGGCGGCCGGGCCCACGCGTTCTTCCAGGGCGGAGAGGAAGGCGATGACATCGTGCCGGGTGGTTTCCTCTATCTCCAACACCCGGTCCACAAAGGTCTGGTCGATGTCGAAGGAGGCCTTGGCGCGGATCTCTGCCATGGCATCGGCGGGAATGGCGCCGGCGGCGTGCCAGGCCTCGCACACGGCCAACTCCACCTGGAGCCAGGCCTGCAGGCGGGCGGCCGGGGACCAGAGGGTGCGCATGACCGGGCGGCTGTAGCGGTCGAGCATGGGTGACTCCAGGAAAAAAATGGGCCGCG
>JAIWOE010000163.1 GCA_020217165.1 Desulfovibrio sp.
GCCATGGGCAAGATTTTTTCCGGAGACCCGGAGGCCTACCGCTATCTTGCGGACACCATTGAAAAGTTTCCCGACGCTCGGACCCTGGGACAGGAACTGGAATCCGCTGGATTCGTGGACGTGCGGTGGCAGAAGCTCACCTGGGGCATTGCCTATGTGCACGTGGGCGTGGCGCCCCAGGCATGACCCGGGCCTCGTCACTGCGCAACGAGAATTGCGCAACGAGAGGACTGCACAGCTAGGATTGTTTGAAGAGAAAGACCAGCGCCAGCCCCAGCAGCATGGCTCCGCCGCCCAGGATTCGCAACAGGGAGACAGGCAGTTCCGCCAGTTGGCGGAGCATGGCGGGCATGCGGTCGGCGAACAAAAAATAGACCACGCCCTCCATGAGCAGTGCCAGGCCGGCGGCCTGGCCGAGGGTGTGCATGTCGAGCGCCATGCCGCCACTCATACCGGGGCATGGGCCGGCTGTCCAGTGCGTAACGGAAGGATAACCAGACATGATGCATGCATTTTCCGCGCTGCAGGACCGCAGCGTTCCCGTGGCGGTGGTGGGGCTTGGCTATGTGGGCCTGCCCCTGGCCGTGGCCCTGGCCCGGCAGTTCCGGGTGATCGGCTTCGACATCAATGCCACCCGTGTCCAGGAGCTTACCCAGGGGCATGACCGTACCGGCGAGGTGGATGACGCCGCCCTGCAGGCCGTGACCATCGAATACACCAGCAATCCCGAGGCGATTTCCACCGCGGGCGTGGTCATCGTGGCCGTGCCCACCCCCATTGACGGCCATCGGACCCCGGACCTGCGCCCCGTGCGCGGCGCCAGCATCACCGTGGGCAGGCACCTGCGCAAAGGCACGGTGGTGTGCTACGAGTCCACGGTCTACCCCGGATTGACAGAGGAAATCTGCGTCCCGCTGCTGGAGGAGCACTCCGGCCTGACCTGTGGCAAGGACTTCTGGGTGGGCTACTCCCCGGAACGCATCAACCCCGGAGACAAGGTCCACACCCTGGAAACCATTGTTAAGGTGGTGGCCGGCCAGGACCCTGCCACCACGGACCTGCTTTGCCAGCTCTACGGGGCCATTATCACCGCCGGGGTGCATCGAGCGTCCTCCATCAAGGTGGCCGAGGCAGCCAAGGTCATTGAGAACACCCAGCGGGATCTGAACATCGCCCTGATGAACGAATTGTCCATCATTTTCGACCGCATGGGCATCGATACCCTGGAGGTGCTGCAGGCCGCGGCCACCAAGTGGAATTTCATCCGCTTCTCTCCGGGTCTGGTGGGCGGCCACTGCATTGGCGTGGACCCGTACTACCTGACCTTCAAGGCCGAATCCCTGGGCTTTCATCCGCAGGTGATCCTGGCCGGCCGGCGCATCAACGACTTCATGGGCAAGTATGTGGCCGAGACGTGCATCAAAAAGCTCTTCCAGGGCGGCTGCCGCACCCAGGGAGCCCGGGTGGGGGTGCTGGGCTTCACGTTCAAGGAAAACGTGCCGGACCTGCGCAACACGCGGGTCATTGATGTGGTGCGGGAGCTGGAGGAATACGCCGTCACCGTGCTGGTGCACGACCCGGTGTGCGATCCCGCCGAAGCGCATGAGGAATATGGGCTGACCCTCAACAGCCTGGATGACTTCCACGACCTGGACGCCGTCATCGTAGCCGTACCCCACCAGGCGTTCAAGGCTCTGACGCCTGACGCCGTGCGGGCCATGCTCTCCGATCCCAACAAGGCCCTGCTGCTGGACCTGCGCGGGCTGTTCGAACCCGATGCCTGGCGTCAGGCAGGCTTTGATTACTGGCGGTTGTAGGGTGAATACGCCACACCTGCCGCTGCTTGCGCTTGGGGCGCTTTGCAGTTAGGAGACGGCCATGCACGCCCTTCTTGAATACCTGCGGGCCGAGCAGCCACATATCAACGACGCGCTGCACCGGCTGCTGGCGGATCTCAACCCCCTGGTCCGGCCGGTGGCGGAGCACGTGCTCGCCGCCGGCGGCAAGCGGCTGCGGCCCCTGCTGCTGCTGCTCACGGCCCGGGGACTGGGCCGTCACGACGAAGATCTCTACCCATTGGCTTGCGCCCTGGAGTACCTGCATTCAGCCACGCTGCTGCATGACGACATCCTGGACGGCGCGGCCCTGCGCCGGGGTCGTCCGGCGGCCCACACCCTCTTCGGCATCACCCCCACGGTACTGGCCGGGGATGTGCTCCTGGCCCTGGGCAACCGGCTCATGGCCGACTCCGGGAATGCCCGGCTCACGGCGTGCATCTCCAACTCCATCATGGCCACGGCCACCGGGGAAATTCATGAAATTGCCCAGGTGGGGAACGTAGCCCTCACTTTGCCGGAATATTTGGAAATCATCACCGGGAAAACAGCCTGGCTGCTCCAGGCATCCTGCCAGTGCGGAGCCATAGCCGCCGGGGCCGACCCGGCGCAGGAGGCCGCTGCGGCGCGCTACGGGTTGGATCTAGGCATCGCCTTCCAATTGGTGGATGACGCCCTGGACTACGACACCACCCGCGAAAAGGCCGGCAAGCCCGTGGGGGCGGACCTGCTGGAAGGCAAGGTCACCATGCCCCTGCTGTACTATCTGGCAGAAGCCCCGGCCGAAGAAAAAGAGGCCCTGGCCGGCCTCATGGCCCGGCTCAGGCAGGGCGACGCACCAGAGCAGCTGGCGCCGCTGTTTGCGCCGTTTGTCCAGAAGGTGGCCGCCTGCGGCGGCGCGCAGAAAACCAGGGACGCAGCCCGGGAGTACGCCCGCACCGCCGCCGAGGCCCTTGCCGCGTTTCCTGCCGGTCGGGAAAAAGACATGCTGCTGGAAGCCGTGGCCTATGTGGTGGCCCGGGAACGCTGAGCAGCCTGCGATATTCGTCTCCCCTTTCTTGCCAAGGAGTTGCAACAACCATGTCCGACGCAGCACGTCTGACCCGTGTGGAAGTGGCGGTGCGGCCGCAGTTGGCCGACCCCCTGGGCCGCAAGACCGATGCCCGCATTCGCGAGGTGCTGGGCCTGGACGTGGCCGACGTGCGCGTGGTGCGCGTGTACACCGTGGAAGGCCTGGACGCGCCGGCCATCGCCCGCGTGCTGGACGGTGCGGTGCTGCATGACCCCGTGCTGCATGACGCCTACGCCGGCGCCGCCCCCGGCAGCTTTGACTGGGCCCTGGAAGTGGGCTTCAAGCCCGGGGTGACGGACAACGAAGGCCGCACCGCCGCCGCCTCCATCGCCCTGACCCTGGGGCTGGCCACGCCGCCGGCCGTGTACACCGCCCTGCAGTATCGCCTGGTGGGCTCCTTGACCCGCCAACAGGTCCAGACCATTGCGGACAAGTTGCTGGCTAACGAACTCATCCAGCGCGTGCAGCTCAAGAGCGCCGCGGAGTGGGCCGCCGAACCGGGATTCCCGGCCCGGGCCGCCCGGGTGTTGGGCGCGGCCTCCGACGCCGTGCACATCATCCCCCTGTCCACCATGGACGACGCGGCCATGCTCGCCTGCAGCCGGGAAAACGTCCTGGCCCTGTCCCTCGAAGAGATGCAGGCCATCAAGGCCTTTTTCCAGGACCCGGCGGTGCAGGCCGCCCGCGCCCGGCAGGCGCTGCCCGCCGACCCCACGGATGCGGAGCTGGAGTGCCTGGCCCAGACCTGGAGCGAGCACTGCAAGCACAAGATCTTCAACGCCCGGATCACCTACGAGAACAGGGCGGCTGGCTCGACCCTGGAAGTAGACTCCCTCTACAAGACCTTCATCCAGAGCACCACCGCTCGCCTACGCCAGGCCATGGGCGAGAAGGACTACTGCCTGAGCGTGTTCAAGGACAACGCCGGCGTGGTGGCCTTCACCGACGAGACCAACCTGTGCATCAAGGTGGAGACCCACAACTCCCCCTCGGCCCTGGATCCCTACGGCGGCGCCCTCACGGGCATTGTGGGGGTGAACCGGGACCCCATGGGCACCGGCCTGGGGGCGGAGATGGTGGCCAACATGGACGTCTTCTGCTTTGCCTCCCCCTTTTTCGAGGGCGAGCTGCCCCCCAGGTTGCTGCACCCGCGCCGGGTGCTGGAGGGCGTGCGCGAGGGCGTGGAGCACGGCGGCAACAAGAGCGGCGTGCCCACCATCAACGGGTCCATCGTCTTTCACGAGCGCTTTTTGGGTAAGCCCCTGGTGTTCTGCGGCACCGTAGGCATGATGCCCAAGACCATCCAGGGTCGGCCCAGCCATGAAAAGCAGGCCCGGGTGGGCGATGCCATTGTCATGGTGGGCGGGCGCATCGGCAAGGATGGTATCCATGGCGCGACCTTCTCGTCCGAGGAACTGCATGAAGGCTCCCCGGCCACGGCGGTGCAGATCGGCGACCCCATCACCCAGCGCAAGTGTTACGACTTTCTCATGCGCGCCCGGGACCTGGGTCTGTACAACGCCATCACCGACAACGGCGCCGGCGGCCTTTCCTCCTCCGTGGGGGAAATGTGCCAGGACACGGGCGGCGCATTGCTGGATCTTTCCAAGGCGCCTCTGAAGTACGATGGCCTGGCTCCCTGGGAAATCCTCATCTCCGAGGCCCAGGAGCGCATGACCCTGGCCGTGCCCCCGGACCGGCTGGAGGGCTTCCTGTCCCTGGCCAGGGAAATGGACGTGGAGGCCACGGCCCTGGGCACGTATACGGATTCCGGCTTTTTCCACGTGGTGTACGGACAAAAGCCCGTGGCCCTGCTGCCCCTCGCGTTTTTACACGACGGTTGCCCCCAGCTGCAGCTGGAGGCCGTCTGGGATGGACCCGCCGGGGACGCTGCCCGGGTGGACGAAGGCGAAGTCCTGGCCCTGCCCGGCCACGAGCACGGGCAGTTGCTCAAGGACATGCTGGGCCGCCTGAATATCTGCTCCAAGGAATATGTGGTCCGCCAGTACGACCATGAGGTCAAGGGCGGCAGCGTGGTCAAGCCCCTGGTGGGCGTCATGTGCGACGGCCCGGCCGACGCCGCCGTCATGCGCCCGGTGCTGGGCCGCATGGAAGGGTTGGTCCTCAGCCACGGCATCTGCCCCAAGTTCAGTGACCTGGATACCTACTGGATGACGGCCAACGCCATCGACGAGGCCGTGCGCAACGCCGTGGCCGTGGGGGCGGACCCGGCCACCCTGGCCGGGGTGGACAACTTCTGTTGGTGCGATCCCGTGCAGTCCGACAAAACCCCCGATGGTCGTCACAAGCTGGCCCAGCTGGTGCGGGCCAACCAGGCCCTGGCCCATTACTGCCTTGCCTACGGCATTCCGCTCATTTCCGGCAAGGACTCCATGAAGAATGACTACACCGGCGGCGCGTCCAAAATTTCCATCCCCCCCACGCTGCTGTTCACCATCCTTGGCCGCATGGAGGATGTGCGCCTGGCCGTGACCAGCGACTTCAAACGCCCCGGGGAGCGCGTGTATCTCCTGGGATTGACCCGCCCCGAGCTGGGGGGCAGCGAGCTGGCCGACGCCCTGACCGTGCCCTTCCGCCATGTGCCCCAGGTGGACGCCCTGGCCGCCCGCCGGCGGTATGCCACCCTGCATCAGGCCATGCGGGAAAAGCTGGTGACGGCCTGCCACGACTGCTCCGACGGCGGGCTGGCCGTGGCCGCGGCCGAGATGTGCATCGGCGGCCGGCTGGGCCTGCGCATGGTCCTGGATTCCGTGCCCGCTGTGCCCGCCGCCGGGGGCCGGACCCTGGACCCCGTGCAGCTGTTGTACAGTGAATCCGCCAGCCGGCTGCTGGTCACCGTACGACCGGAGGATGCGCCGCGCCTGGAGGCCCTGTTTGCCGGGCAGCATTGTGCCTGCATCGGGGAGGTGACGGCCGAACCCGCCCTGCACGTCCTGTCCCAGGGCGAGACCCTGCTGTGCGAGCCCGTGGAGGCCCTGGCCGCCGTCTGGAAGGCCACCCTGGATTGGTAATCCGGTACGCAGGGGGACTGCAACCACCCGCCATCCCATCACCATACGCCCCGGCAGCCGCATGCTTCCGGGGCGCCTCGCCGTGTCCATGGATGATGCCTTCATCAAACGGGAGCTTGTGGATTGCGGGCTGGTATAGGCCGGAGTTTTCCCTTGACCCGGGGGGAGGGAATTTCTACCCTGCTTCACAGCAACGGCGAGCCCGCAGGGGGGTGTGCACATGCGATATGAGTTTGACGTGCGAGGGGACCATGGGCACTGAGCCGACGACGCCTGCCGTGCCGCCCGAGGCGGTGGACAATGCCGACACCGGCGAGATCCCGGACTGCGACGGGGCCTCCCTGGAGGCGCGGCACGCCTTTCTGGAAAACATCCTGGAGCAGGTGGGGGCCGGCATTCTGGTCTTCGACCCTGAAGAAGGCCGGACCATCGACGCCAACAACCGCGCCCTGGCCATGCTCAACATTCAGCGCGGCACCTTGCAGAGCCTGCCTTGCCTGGATTCCGGCCTGCGGTTCAAAACACAGGACCGTGAGGATAACGTCATTTGCCCCGATGCCTACGCCGCGGAAGGCCTGGAGGAAGGCCTGCTCCTGGGCAAGGGTGACGTGGTAACCCCTGTCTCGCGTCGGCTTTTTCATACCTTTGTGGAAGGCAGGGAGTTCATTGTCCAGGTTTTCATCGACATCACCGAGCAAAAGAAGCTGGAACGGCAACTAGGCATGGCCCAGCGGCTGGAATCCGTGGGGCTGCTGGCCGCCGGCGTGGCCCACGAGATCAACACCCCCATCCAGTACGTGAGTGATTCCGTGGAGTTCATCAAGGACGCCATCAATGACCTGCAGGAGGTGCTGGCCGCCTACGAGGTGCTGGAATCTTATCTGCCCCAAACGCCCCTTGTGCAGCAGTCCCTGGCCATGGTGCGGGATTTCAAAGAACAGGTGGATTTGCCTTTCTTGAACACCGAAATCCCCCGCGCCTGCGACAGGGCCCTGGACGGCGTGCAGCGTGTGAGCCGCATTGTCCTAGCCATGAAAAACTTCTCCCATGTGGGCGGCGAGGAAATGCGGCCCGTGGACCTGAACAAAGCCCTGGAAAACACCCTGGTGGTGGCCAAGAACGAGTGGAAGTATGCGGCCGAGGTGGAGACATCCTTTGATGAGGAGCTGCCCCTGGTGCTGTGCCTGCCTGGGGACATGAACCAGGTGTTCCTGAACATGGTGGTCAATGCCGCCCACGCCATCCAGAGTCGTCT
This sequence comes from Desulfovibrio sp., assembly GCA_020217165.1. Classification (GTDB taxonomy): domain Bacteria; phylum Desulfobacterota; class Desulfovibrionia; order Desulfovibrionales; family Desulfovibrionaceae; genus Megalodesulfovibrio. Next base: position 7,195 of record JAIWOE010000163.1, read on the forward strand.
GGAAAAACAGGGTGGCCAGGGTGGGGAAAAAGGCCGCATTCGCATCGCCACGGCCAAGGACGGGGACTACGCCGTGATCCACATCCAGGACAACGGATGCGGCATTGAGCCCGAACACATGACCCGCATTTTCGATCCCTTCTTCACCACCAAAGAAGTGGGCAAGGGCACCGGCCAGGGCCTGACCATCGCCCATGACATCGTGGTCAACAAGCATCATGGCGTCATTCTGGTGGAATCCACCCCGGGCAAGGGCACCTTGTTCATCCTCCGCCTCCCCTTCCTGCAGCCGGAGCAGGGCAGTTCCTCCAAGGGGGGGCGCCCGTGAACCGACGCACCGTGCTGTTTGTGGATGACGATGCCGGCGTGCTGGAGGGCATGCGCCTGACCATGCACAGCCTGCGCAACGAGTGGCGGGCCCTCTATGCCATGAATGCCCAGGACGCCCTGGGCCTGCTGGAACAGCAGCAGGTGGACGTTGTAATCACAGACATCCGCATGCCCGGCATGGATGGCGTGAGCTTCCTGCGTCTGGTGCAGGAACGCTACCCGGCCACGGTACGCGTCATCCTGTCTGGCTATTCGGAGCAGGAATCCAACCTGCAGTCCGTCAAGCCGGCGCATCAGTTTCTCCCCAAACCCTGCCCCACAGCGGTGCTCAAGGAAACCCTGCGCCGGGCCGCGTGGCTGGGTCAGTTGCTGCAGCGCGAAGAGATGCGCCGCATTGTGCTGGCTGTGGATTCCCTGCACACCCTGCCTTCGGTCATCATGGCCCTGAACCTGGAACTGGCCCTGCCAGAGCCGTCCCTCACCAAAATCGGCAGGCTGGTGGAGCAGGACCCGGCCCTTTCCGCCTCCCTGCTCAAGGTGGTAAACTCCGCATTCTTCGGCCTCTTCAAGCATATCACCAGTCCGGCCCAGGCCGTGGCCTACCTGGGCACGGAAACCCTGCGGGGCCTGGCCCTGGGCGTGCATCTCTTCTCCCTGGTGCCGGATGATTCGCCCCTGGCCGGCATCATCCGCCCCCTATGGCGGCACGGGCTGCAGGTGGGGCAGTACGCCAAGGCCATCGCCAACGCCGAGGGCGCCAGCCAGCACCTGGCCGGCATCTGCTTTGTGGCCGGGCTGCTCCACGACATCGGCAAGGTGATCTTTGCCGGGAATTTTCCGCAAA
>JAIWOE010000164.1 GCA_020217165.1 Desulfovibrio sp.
GGCATCAAAAAAGGGTTCATGCTCCGCCACGTAATCCACCTCCACCCCCAGCAGAATTTCGGCCTGGGGGAAGGCCTGGCGCGCGGCCAGCACTTCGTCCACATACCGGGCGAACTGCCGCAGCACGCGGTCCTGGAATTCCTCTGCCGGATACAGGAAGCCGGCGGGGCGGGGGGCATGTTCCGTCATGCCGACAAGACGGATGCCGCGGTCCAGGCAGGCCTGGACCATGGCGGCCACGTCGGCCGTGCCATGGCTGTGATGGGTGTGCAGATGCAGGTCGGCGGTGGGCATGGCGGGTTCATACCAGCAATCCGGGCGGAGGTCATCCGTTTCCGGCCCTCACCACACCGGAGCGCACCTTGACGAGGGGCGTGTTTTTGGAGGATTACAGGCAGAGCAGGCAGAACAGGCGGGCGAAAGGGGAGAGGAGGGGCGCACGTGGCCATTGATCACATTTTCGTGGACAACATCCTCGAAAGCATGCCCCTGGGCTGCATGGTCATCAACGGCGCCGGCGAGGTGGTCTTCGTCAATGCCGCCCTCACCGCCGTGCTGGGGTTTTCCCGCGAGGAACTCACCAGCGGCGGCTGGGGGGAGCGCTTTTTTTCCCGCGAGGAAAATTACGAGTTCAATCAGATCCTGGTGGATGTCATCAACCAGGAACTGGCGCAACTGCGCCGGGAAACGCCGTATCATGTGCAAGGAGAGGAGGCCCCGCGTCACCTGGCCGTCACCTCCTCCTTTTTGCGGGATCAGGGCGCCGTGGCCGGCATTGTCCTGCTGGTGGAAGACGTGACAGAGCTGCACCGCCGCCAGGAGCGGGAAAAGGCGCTGTTCGAACACCTGGCCGCCCTGCAGCAGGAACGCTCCGAGAGTCTTCGCCAGTTGGCGCTCTCCGTGGCGCACCAGGTTCGCAACCCGGCCATGACCATCGGCGGGTTTGCCTCCCTGATGCTCAAGGGACACCGCATGCCCGAGCCGGCCCGCCAGAAGCTGGACATCATCCGCGAGGAGGCCGTCAAGCTGGAACGCACGGTCAAGGCCGTGGCGGAGTATGCCTCCCTGCCGCAGTTGCAGCGCCAGGCCGTGTCCATGCCCGCCCTGGTGCAGGCCGTCTCCGAAGAAGCCCGCTGTCAGTGCTGCACCGTGACCGTGGACATGCACTGCGATGTAAAGCCTGCCGTCGAGCCTTCCGGGGATTCCCCCGGCGAGGCTGCCGCCGTGCCTCCGGAGTGCCAGCCCCAGCTCCCCGGCGGGGTCTTGCTGGTGGACCCCACCCAGGTGCGGCGTGCCTTGCGGGCCGTGTACGCCAATGCCTTCGAGGCGGCCGTGGACGGCAAGGTTCGCGTGGAGACCGACGTGCTGCCTGGACGTCAGGGCGTGGTGGTGCGCATCAAGGACGACGGCTGCGGCATTGCCTCCAAGGACATGCCTTTCATTTTCGACCCGTTTTTTACCACCAAGCCTGGCAATGTGGGCATGGGACTGTGCGAGGCCCGGCTCATCATGCTGGAACACCATGGGGATGTGGCCGTGGAGAGCCAGCCCGGGGCCGGGGCCACGGTGGTCCTCACCTTTCCGTACGTTCCGGAACATCCGGCGCGGGGCGCGGCATGAGGCTGCCTGGCTTTGGCCTGGGCCTGGGCAAGGTGGGCTTGGCGATCCTGCTGGCCGTCGTCTCGCCGGCATCCGCCCAGGATAACATCCTCACCATCTGGGAACACCCCAACGCCAGCCAGGGCCGCAACCTTGCCGTGCCCAGGCAGGACCCGTCCAAAGGCTACCCGGCCATGCAGGAAGTGGAGCGGGGCCGGCTGGAAACAGCCATCATCAAGGCCCAGCGGAACCTCCAGGCAGCCCAGCAGAACTGGCAGCGTGAGCGCTTGCTCATTATTCTAGAAGAACTGGAGCGCCGCCTGGGCATCTTGAATAAAAATCCAAACAGATACTTTGCCTTGTATCCCTATGTGCCGCCGGAAGAAGAGTAGCGCCCAGGCCTCAAGTTATTTCGTCCCTGGCCGATGAGGCACGTGTCCGCCCCGCTGTACACGCCCGGAGGCCGTACGGAGCGGGGGAGCGGGAAGATGTGCGAATACGTGTGAACCAGGGAGGCAGATATGGGAGCCGTCATTGAGCTGCAGGCATTCAAAAAGGCTCGGGAACATGCCCTGCAGGAAGCCATACAGGAAGCGCACCTGGCCAACCTGCGCGCCGCGCCCGCGGGCGAATCCGGCGTGACGGACAAGGATATCTGGGCCCAGGACTATTCCACCCTGGCCGGCATGGTCCGCGGGGTGGCCAATGTGCGCCGTATTCTGGACGTGCATCTGCACTTCAACGAGGAATGGAAGTTCCACCTCCTGGACGTGCTGGAGAGTTTGGCCGCCGCCCACCTGGGCGATGCCACGCGGCCGGTGCGGCCGGTGGCCGAGACCGTGGCCCTCTGCAAGGCCAGCCTTTCCGAAGATATGACCGTGGCCAACCGCGGCGACCTGTTGCGGGCCATGGTGATCCTGGACTTGATGGAATCCGGCGCCCGGCAGGCGGCCAAGGCCGCCTCCAACACCCGGGAACCACTGCACTGAGCCTGGGCGCTCGCCGCGCCAAATCGATACCTGTGTGAGCACGCCGCTGGCGGGGAGTCCTTCCTGACCGGCGGCGTGCTGCGTCGGCCATCCCCCTCGCCGCCTTGCCTTCTCCTGCCCCCAGGTGATCCGCCTGTATGATGAACTGGAAAAAGACAACAGCAGGTTGCTGTGGTCCGGGCTGTTGATCTGGTCCGGATGAGGGACTATCCCTGCACGCAGGCCAGGGCGACGGAGATGTTGTCCCGGCCGCCATGGCGCAGGGCCGTCTGCACCAGGGCCAGGGCAGCTTCCTCAAGGTCGGGCTCCCGGGGGGAGGCGGGCAGGGCGTCCAGAATGGCGGCGATGGTCTCCTCCGAGGCCTCGTCGTGCAGGCCGTCGGAGCACAGCAGGAGTACATCCCGGGGCCGGCAGGCAAAGCTGCCCGTGTCCGGCTTGAAGTGTGCGCAGCCCAGGCACTGGTCCAGGCGGTTGCGCATGGGATGCACCGCGGCTTCGGCCGGCGCCATGGAGCCGTTGTCCAACAGGGATTGCAGGAATCGATGGTCCCGGGTGATGCGTCGGAGTTTGCGGTTACGGAAGAGATACAGCCGGGAATCGCCCACATGCAGCCAGTGCGCCGCCCCGTGGCAGAGCAGGGCCATGGTGAGCGTGGAGCCCATGCCCTCCAGCCCCTGGATGCTGTGGCCCATGCGCAGCAGGGCGGTGTTGGCCCGGGTGGCCCAGGCTGCCAGGGTGCGGGTGGGTTCGCCATCGCAGAGGGTGGAGAAATCAAGCAGTTCCAACTCATCCATGGCGGTTTGCGCCGCCAGGCCCCCGGCGGCCTCTCCTCCCATGCCGTCTGCCACTGCCAGCAGCCGCCACGGGCCATTGCCCAGGGCTGGCGGATGGATGGCAACGCGGTCCTGATTTTCCAGGCGTTTGAGCCCCACATGGCTGAGGGCGGCAGCAATGATGCGCACGCGGAGATCCTGAGGTTGACGGGCAACCGCCGTAGTGATTCGGCTGGTGAGCATCCTACGAACAAATCGGCGCTGCTGTAAAGGGATGCCCAGCGGGCCGGGCCGTGTTTTTTCATTGCGAAGGGTGGCTGGATTCGGCTACATTGTGGGGCATGTTCTCCTCGATAGGTGCGAAAATCTTCGCCCTTGTGGCCCTTGTTCTGGCGTTGGTGGCCGGGGGCGTGGTCGTGCTCATCAAGCAGGACGTGGGCAGGGCCATGCTCGCTGCGGAAGATCGCTCCATGGACAACGTCCTGAGCCTGGTGGAACTGACCATCGCCGGCCGCTACAGCGGCCTGGTGCGGGACAAGGTGGCCGTCACCAACGCCTACAAAGAGCGGCTGGGTACGCTGAATGACGTCATTGTGGCGGGGCTTTGGCAGTTTGCAGGCATGGACTCCCCGGACGCAAAACGCGTTGCCATGGATTGGATTGCCAGCCTGCACCGCGGCAAGGATGCCTATGTGGTGGTGGTGGATGCCCAGGATCGCGTGCTCATCCATCCGGACCAATCCCTCATTGGCCAGCCCCTGAGTGACTTGCGGGACATCAAGGGCCGGCGGCTGCTCCAGGCCATGCGCGAGGAAACCAGCCGCTTTGGCCAGGCCTTCGCCACCTGGCGCTGGCCCCTGCCGTCCGGAGAAGGGGAAACACGGCGCTTCGGGTTGTTCATCCCCTTTGATCCCTGGGGGTGGATGGTCTGCACCACTGTGGATGTGGGTGTGGCGGAAGACGCCATGGAGCAGCGCTTCCAGGAAATCATCGAGACCCTGCGTGACCACATGCCGCGCATCCGCTTTGCCCAAACCGGGTTTGTGTTTGTCTTTGACGGGTCCGGGCATGTGGTGGTGCCCCCGCGCAATCAGACGGCAGACTATGCCACGGCCATCAACCTGAAGACGGGCAACCCCCTGCTGCAGGACCTGCAGAGCCATGCCCGGGGCAACCGGCATCAGCGGCTGCTCTTTTCCGTGCAGGAGGCTGACGGGCCGGGGCCCCTGATGCAGGCGGACGTGAGCTGGTTCAAGGCCCTGGATTGGCATATTGCCGTGTGCGCCCCCCTGGAAGAAATCCACGCGCCCTCGCGGGACATCATCCGTCATATCTCCCTGGTGGTGCTGGGGATTTTTGTCGTCAGCGTGCTGTTGTCCCAGGTGGTCATCCGCCGCGTGGCCCGGCCCTTGCGGCAACTGGCCGGCTACGCCGCCACCCTACCGCAGCAGGACCTCACGGTGCCGCGGGAAGGGGAGTCCCCCCTGGCGGCCCTGGCCACCCGCACGGGCGCATCCCGGGACGAGGTGGCCCACCTGGCCGCGGCCTTTGTTTCCATGGAAGGCTCCCTGCGCCAGCGGGTGCAGGAGCTCATGCAGCTCACGGCCTCCAAGGAGCGCATCGAAAGCGAACTGGGCATTGCCCGGGAAATCCAGCTGGGCTTGCTGCCAAAAATCTTCCCCCCCTTCCCGGATCGCAAGGAGCTGGACTTGAACGCCGTGCTCGTCTCTGCCCGGGAAGTGGGCGGCGACCTGTACGACTTTGCCCTGCTGGACGAGCGCCGGCTGTTCTTCAGCATTGGCGACGTCTCCGGCAAAGGCGTGCCTGCGGCGCTGTTCATGGCCATTGCCAAAACCCTGGTCAAAGGTGCGGCGGAAAGCCGCAACGACCCCGGCAAGATGATGGCCCAGGTTAACACCCAGCTTTCCCAGGATAATCCCAACTGCATGTTCGTCACCCTGGTCATCGGGATTCTTGACCTGCAGACTGGGGACATTCGCCTGGCCAACGCCGGCCACAATCCGCCTGCCATCATGGATTCCCAGGGTGTGCGCTACCTGCCCTGGCAGGGCAGCCCCGTGGCCGGGTTCATGGAGGATGTGGTCTACAACAGCTTCTCCGTCACCCTGGCGCCGGGGGATATGCTCCTGTTGTATACCGATGGCGTGACCGAGGCCATGAACCCCGCCATGCAGCTGTATGGCGAGCAGCGTCTGTTGGACACCCTGCGTCAAGCCGCGCCGGAGACGGCCAAGGCCGCCACCGATGCCGTGTTGCAGTCCGTGACGATCTTTGCCGACGGCGCCGAGCAAAGCGACGACATCACCATGCTCTGCCTGCGGTGGAAGGGCAGCGCGACCGACATTTCCTGACGAGACACCATGGCGCGGATTGTGGCGGACCTGCAGCTCCTGCGCGGCAACGTGCGCGCCCTGGTTGCCCATTGCCAGGAGCTGGGCGTGCGCCTGCTGCCCGTGCTTAAGGGCGTGGAGGCCTGGCCGGTTTTGGCGGCCATGTGCCTGGAAGAGGGGCTGGGGCACTTGGCTGTCTCTTCTGCCAGTCAGGCGGCCCGGCTGGCGGGGGCTGGCCTGCCGCGGCCGGTCATGCTGGGGTTGCCGCCCCTGTCTCAGGTACGGGATGTGGCGTCCCTGTGTTGCCGCAGCGTGGTCAGCACCGAGGAAGCCGCCCTGGCCCTGGCCGAGCAGGCCCGCACCCTCCGCCTGCCCCACGGCGTGCTGCTGATGATGGACCTGGGGGACGGGCGCGAGGGCTGCCGTCCGGATCAGGTCCCGGCCCTGGCGCGTGCGGTGCGGCACATGACTCACCCCTGGTTCAGCCTGGACGGCGTGGCCGCCAATTTCGGCTGCCTGGTGGAGGCGCCCCCCTCGCCGCAAAGCCTGGATCTTCTCACCATGGTGGCCTGCGAGGTAGGTCGCCGCGCGGGCGAGGCCGGCGAGGTCTCCCTGGGAGGCTCGGTGCTGCTGCCCTGGCTGGCGGATCATGCCCTGCCGGCCTGCGTCACGGAGCTGCGCATCGGCTATGCCCTGTTTCTGGGGCACTTCATGGGCCAGGATTGCGCCGTGGCCGGCCTGCGGCAGGATGCCTTCCTGCTGGCGGCAGAGGTGCTGGAGGCCGGGGTGAAGCAGACGGAAGCCGAAGGGCTGCGGCGGCGGATTGTATTGGATGTCGGGGTATTGGAAATAGCGCCCAACCGCCTCATACCCCTGGATGCGGGGATGCGTCTGGTGGGGGCCTCCTCCGATTATTTGGTGTACGATGTGGAGGAGTGCCCGCGGCATTTCGTCACCGGGGAGGAGGTGCTGTTCCGGCCGGGATACGAGTCCCTGGCCCGGGCGTTTCATTCTTGCTCTGTAAAGAAACCGTATAATGTGCCCCCGCCTGGCAGCCAGGGCCCGAAGCGCTCTTGACGTGGCGCGGGGAGCGTCTATGCTGCACGCAGTCACGCCGCATTGAGACGACGCCCTTTGAACGAGGAATTCGAGCATGCCCTGTTTTCGCCTGTTGCCGTCCGTCCTGTCACGCTGCCTGGCGTGTTGCCTGGCACTGCTGCTGGCAGCGGCGCCCGTCTGTGCCCAAGACGATGCCGCGTCCATGCCGTCTCTGCTGGCCATGACCCCCCAGAAAAAGCCGGACGGGACGCGCTTCCGCATCGGCTATTTCGAAGGCGGCCCGTATGCGCATTATCCCGCCACTCTCAAGGCCACGGTGCAGGGACTGGTGGATTTGGGCTGGTGCCAGCCCCTGGATTTTCCTCCCGTAACGGATCCCGAGGACGCCCGGGCGGTGTGGGCCTTCCTGGCCACCAATGCACGCAGTGAGTACATCGAATTCGTGGCGGACGCGTTTTTCGGCGGCGACTGGAATGAGAAGACTCCCCGCGAGACCATCAAACAGCAAGTGCTGGGCCGCCTGACCCAGAAAAAGGACATCGACCTGATGTTCGCCATGGGCACCTGGGCCGGGCAGGATCTGGCCAACAACGCCCACACCACCCCCACCCTGGTCATGAGCGCCAGCGACCCCATTGGCGCCAAGATCATCCCCAGCGTCGACGATTCCGGCCTGGATCACCTCAACGCCCGGGTGGACCCCACGCGCTACCAGCGCCAGGTGCGGCTGTTCCACGACATCATCGGCTTCAAGAAGCTGGGGGTGGTCTACGAGAACACCGTGGCTGGCCGGTCCTACGCGGCCCTGGACGATGTGACCCTCGTAGCCCAGGAGCGCGGCATTGAGCTGGTGACCTGCACGGCGGAGCTGGAGGCGGTGAACACCGGCCAGGCTTCCCGCAACCTGCGGGACTGCCACGAGCGGCTGGCTGCGGCGGTGGACGCCGTGTATCTGACAGAAAATGCCGGCATGCAGCTGCATCGTCTGCCCATGGTGTTGGAGCCGCTGAACAAGGCCCGCATCCCCACCTTTTCCCAAGCCGGCAGCGAGGAAGTGCGTCATGGCGTGCTGCTGTCCATCGCCCAGGCCGGCTTCAGGTATGTGGGGGAGTTCCACGCCAGGACCATCGCCCAGGTGCTGCGCGGCGCCACGCCCCGCAGCCTGCCCCAGCGCTTTGAGGAACCGCCCAAGATCGCCATCAATCTCAAGGTGGCGGAAGTGGTGGGATTTGATCCGCCGGTGGATATCCTCATGGCTGCGGACGAAATCTACGAAGAGATCGTCGTCGCCCCGGCGCCCGCCAGCGCCAACTGAGCGCGTCCCGCCGCCCCCGCATCCGAGTGCACCCGTATCCCTGGCAAAGGGAGTTGCGATATTTCGCCATGAGGCCGCGCATGAATACGCCCGCGTCGATGCCTGTAGCCGATGCTTCCTCACCTTCCCC
>JAIWOE010000165.1 GCA_020217165.1 Desulfovibrio sp.
CAATCCCGAATGGAAACTGGAGGGCATCCAGCAGATGCAGGGCTGATGCCTGCCTGCCCATGCTCCATTGCAACGGGACGCCGCCATGGCGTCCCGTTTTTTTATGCGTGCAGCGGGCGGAGAAAGGGGATTAGGAGGCAGGTTGTTGCTGCTGGGAATCCCAATACTGCCGGACCAGGGTTTCGGCCAGGGCCAGCTCCTCGGCCAGGCTGGGGGCGCGGCCATCCAGCTTGGCGGCGCGGATGCTGTCCAGGATGCGTGTGTAGATGGGGCCGGGGGGCAGGCCCATGTCCATGAGGTGCTCACCGGTCATGTGCAGCTGAATGCCACGCAGGGTGGTCAGGTACAGGGAAAGATGCTTCTTGATGCAGTCGTCATCAAACTTGGCCATGAGTAGCAGGGCGCCTTCCAGGGGCGTCTGGTGCATGATGCCGTACAGCTCCGAAAGGCTTTTCTCCCCGGCGCACCAGCGTTTGAGCTGGTCCATGGCCTTGTGCACGCTGCGGCGCAGGGTCACCAGCTCGCGTTCATCCTTTTTGGAAAGTCCCAGGCGGGCGGTGAGGGCTTGCAATTCCTCTTCCTTCCAGGTGGCGGTCATGCCCAGCAGGCAAAGCAGCCAGCGCCGCGGGGTGGGATTCTGATACAGCAGGCCATACCAGGTGAGAATCTTGTCCAACTCTTCCAGGAGCTCCTTGCGGTGCTGGGTCATCTCCAGCTTGGGATGGATGGCCTTGAGGATGCCCAGCTCCTGCATCATTTCCAGGTCCTGCAGGAACTCTTCTTCATTAAGAATCAGTTTCAGTTCATTGAAGATGCGGTGTCCGCTCAGGCGGTCCAGCAGGTTTAGTTGCAGGGCGTTCTTGATGAGCCGCAGGGTCTGCTTGCCAATGCGAAAGCCGTACCGCTGGGAAAAACGCACGGCCCTGAGCATGCGGGTGGGATCTTCCACAAAGCTCAGGGAATGCAGCACGCGGATAACGCGATCCTTGATATCCCGCTGGCTGCCAAAGAAGTCCACCAGCCGGCCGAAGCTGGCCGGGTTCAGCTCCACGGCCAGGGCGTTGATGGTGAAGTCCCTGCGGTAGAGATCCATTTTGATGGACGAGAGTTCCACCGTGGGCAGGGCGGCGGGGTATTCGTAGTATTCCAGGCGGGCGGTGGCCACGTCCACCTTCTGTTCGCGGGGGGGCTGGTCCGGGCGGGCCAGGAACCTGGGCAACACCACCACGGCGGTTTTGAACTTGGAATGCTCCCGTACGCGGCCCTGGTGCCGGGCGGCAAAGGCGCGGGCAAAAGATGGCCCATCGCCTTCCACCACCAAATCTATGTCCAGGGTGGGGGTTTTGAGCAGTAGGTCGCGCACAAAGCCGCCCACGGCGTACACGGGCACGCCCAGTTCCTCGCCCAGCCGGCCGGCGTCTTCCAGGAGTCCCAGCACGGGCTTGGGCAGTTGTTCATGAAGCAGGGCCGAGACGTTGCGCTCACGGGACTTTTCCGGCAGCAGCATTTCCGGGATGCGGGCCGGCTCTTCGATGAGGGTGTTGATGAGGTCCGTGCGGGTGATGACGCCCACCATCTCGCCGTCCTCCACCACCGGGGCCAGCCGCTGACGCTGGCCGACGATGATTTCCATCACCGGGTACAGGTCCGCGTGGGGGGTCACCACGGCGCAATCGCGCTGCATGTATTCCGACACGGGAATATGCCCCAGCCCGTGGGACTGGGCCTTGTCCGCCGTGGAATGATCCAGCACGCCCTCGCACATCAGGGAGCCCGGGGCGGCCACGGGCAGGGCCTTGAAGCCGTAGCGCGTCATGATGTCCACGGCGTCGTTGATGGGCTGGGTGGCCTCCACGGCTACGGGGGGCTTGGACATGATGTGCATGGCCAGGATATGCGGATTGATGTGCGAGAACAGCAGGGCAAAAAGTTCATCCTTTACTTGAACTATTGTCTTGTCCTTCACCGTGGCCGACGCGGCGTAGGCATGGCCGCCACCGCCCAGGGAGCTGCAGATGAGGCCCACATCCACATCCGGGGTGCGGCTGCGGGCTACCACGTGCACGCGGTCCTGCATGCGGCCCAGGGCAAAGAGGACGCGGATGTTCTCCATGTCCAGGAGCTTGTGGGCCAGGATGGCAAAGTCGCCCAGGTAGCTTTCCAGACTGACCTCGGCCATGACCACGGGCACGCCGTTGATCTCGTGGGTGACGGCGCTTTCCAGCAGGGTGCCCAGCACCTTCACCTGTTCCACGGTCAGCTCGCGCTGCAGGAGTTCGCCCACCACCGAAAGGTCCATACCCTGACGCTTGAGCCAGGCCGCGATTTCCAGATCTTCCGGCGTGGTGGACGGGAAGGTAAAGGAGCCGGTGTCCTCGTAAATGCCCAGGCCCAGCAGGGTGGCTTCGTCGGGCTCCACCGTCACGCCCTGCTGGCGCAGGATGCGGCAGATGATGGTGGTGGTGGCCCCCAGGGGTTCCACCCGGCCCGTGGAAAAGGGGATGTCGTCCTCGGGGTCTGCGGCGTCGGGATGATGGTCGTAGACGTGGATGTCCACGGCCTCCTTGCCGCCAGGGGCGTCAAAGCGGTCCAGCACGGCCTTGACGTGGGGAAACCGGCTGCGCTGGCGGGAATCCACCAGCACCAGGGTCTGCACCGAGGCGGGGTCGATATCCTTGGGATTCTTGAAGTTGAAGAGGTAGACCGCGCTTTGGATGAAGAAATTGCGCAGGGTGCGTTCCTGGCTGCCGGGAAAGACGAGCACCGCGCCAGGATGCAGCTTGCTGGCGGCTACCATGGCGGCCAGGGCGTCAAAGTCGGCATTGGTGTGGCCGGTGATCACCAAGGGGGCGTGAAGTTTGGTCTGGGTCATGCGTGGGGCAGCCTGGAGCGTGGGTGGTGGGTGCGGTGCAGCTCGGCCAGTCGGCGCGTCTGCACGTGGGTGTAAATTTCCGTGGCCGTAATGTCCGCATGCCCCAGCAGCAATTGCACGCTGCGCAGGTCGGCGCCGCCTTCCAGCAGGTGGGTGGCAAAGCTGTGCCGGAAGGTGTGGGGCGAGACGGCCTTGGTGATGCCCGCCGCGGCCGCATGCCGTTGCACCAGCTTCCATACCGCCACCCGCGACAGGCCCGAACCGGAGCGGTTCAGGAACAGGTGCGGTGTCTTGGGATGAAACAGCGGGCGCCATGCCTGCAGGTAGGTGTCTAGCACCTGCTGTGCCAGGTCATGCACGGGCACCAGACGTTCCTTGGCGCCCTTTCCGAACACCGTGAGCAGGCCGGTCTGGGCATCATATTCCAACAGGGTCAGGTTCACCAGTTCGGAGACGCGCAACCCCGCGGCATACAGCAGCTCCAGCATGGCCCGGTCCCGGGCGCCCAGCTTGGTGTCCGCCTGGGGCTGTTCCAGCAGGGCGGCCATCTCTTCTGGTTCCAGGACATCGGGCAGCCGCCGGGGAACGGCGGGCTGTTCCAGCAAGGCCGCCGGGTTGGCCGGCAGCAGACGCTCTTCGGCCAGGTGGCCGTACAGGCTGCGCAGGTAGGCGCAGCGACGAGCCACTGTCTTGTCTTCCAGGTCCCGGCCGCGGCAATGGGCTAGGTATAGCAGCAGTTCTTCTTCCTGCACGGCGTCCAGGGGCGTGCCAAGGGCCAGGAGGAACTGCTGGAAATCGCGGGCATCGTGGGCGTAGCTGGCAATGGTGTTTTCGGCCAGGCCGCGCACCACCAGCAGGTGTTCCAGGTGGCGATCCATGAGGGGATGCAGGAGGACGGGTGGGGATGCAGGGGACGGCATGCCTGCAACCTACCGGGAGCCCCGCCGCGAGGCAAGGACCGTGTGACGGATTGGACAGGAATCCATTGATTGCTTGTTCCCCGTGCGCGGGGGGCGTATGCTGGCAGGGCGGCCATGCATTGACAACCCCTGCCCGCGCCAGTACATCGCAGTTTTCCGTCATCATTCTGCAACACCCCTCAGGAGTCCAGCGCTCATGCCTTCCTTTCAGTATGCCGACCGCATTCGCGCCCTGCCGCCGTACCTCTTTGCCCAGATCGACAAGGTCAAGGAAGAGGTGAAATCCCGTGGAGTGGACATCATCAGCCTGGGCATCGGCGACCCCGACATGCCCACCCCGGACTTCATCATCGACGCCCTGGCCAAAAGCGCCCGCACACCGGCCAACCACCAGTACCCGTCGTACATCGGCATGTTGGCCTTCCGGCAGGCAGTGGCTGACTGGTACAAGACCCGCTTTGGGGTGGAGCTGGATCCCAAGTCCGAAGTCATCACCCTCATCGGTTCCAAGGAGGGCATTGCCCACTTCCCCCTGGCCTTCACCAACCCCGGGGATCTGGCCATCGTCTGCACGCCCAACTATCCCGTGTACACCATCACCACGGAATTCCTGGGCGGTGTGGTCAAGTTCCTGCCCCTGACCGATGACAACGACTACCTGCCCGACCTGGACAGCGTCACGCCCGGCGAATGGCGTCGCGCCAAGATGATCTACGTCAACTACCCCAACAACCCCACCGCGGCCACGGCGCCCGATGCCTTCTACGAGAAGCTCATCGCCATCGCCCGGGAGTATGACGTCATCATTGTTCACGACGCCGCATACACGGAAATCTATTTCGACCCGGCCAACAAGCCCCGCTCCATCCTGGAGTTCCCCGGCGGCAAGGACGTGGCCATCGAATTCCATTCCCTCTCCAAAACCTACAACATGACCGGCTGGCGCATCGGCATGGCCGTGGGCAATCCCACCCTGGTGGCCGGTCTTGGCAAGGTGAAGGAAAACATGGATTCCGGCGCCTTCCAGGCCGTGCAGGAAGCCGGCATCGTGGCCCTGCAGCAGGGCGAACCCTACGCCGAGAAGTTCCGCGCCATCTATAAGGAACGCCGGGATGTGGTGGTGAAGGCCCTGCGGGCTGCCGGGGTACAGTGCCGCAACCCCGAGGCTTCCTTCTACATCTGGTCCAAAACGCCCGCGGGGTTTGCGTCCTCGGCGGAATTCGTTACCAAGATCATTGAAGAAACCGGGGTAGTGCTCACCCCTGGCAACGGCTTTGGCGCGCCCGGCGAGGGATATTTCCGCATCTCCCTCACCGTGGACAGCGAGCGCCTGAAGGAAGCCGTGGCTCGCATCAGCAGTAAATTGTAGTCTCGCCTCCCGGCATGGGAGCCTGCAACAGAGGCTCCCATGCCGGGCACGGGAAAATGGATGGGGCAGGGCATGGAGATGATCACGGCGTACGTGGGCCTAGGGGCCAACCTGGCCGGCCCGGCCGGGGATCCGCTGGAGCAGCTGGCCGCCGCACGCCAACACCTGCTGACCTTGCCCATGGTGCAGGGCGGTGCGTTTTCCGCCGTGTATTGGACAGAGCCCTTCGGCGTGCCGGACCCGGCCGCCCACCCCTGGTATGCCAATCAGGTGGGGCGGTTGGATGTGGTGGCGGGGACAAAACCTCAAGTCTTGCTTGAAGTTTTATTGCAGGTTGAGCTGGCCCTGGGCAGAGAGCGCGGGGCAGGGCGCCCGGGCCTGAGCCCCAGGCCCATTGACCTGGATTTGTTGGTTTTTGGCGAGGTGATCCTGGACGATCCCGCCTGCACCCTGCCGCACCCCCGCATGCAGGATCGCGCCTTTGTGCTTGTGCCCCTGGCGGAGCTGGCCCCGAATCTGACGCTTCCGGCGCCAGGTGGCGGGCTGGCCCTGCGCCATGCCCTTTCCCGGCTCATCATGGAGCTGGACGGCAACCGCATCCGCCAGATCTCCCCGGAATCCTGAACCATCAGGAGTGTTGCATCATGTGGAAGCTCATCGTCCTTGCCCTTGCGGGCTACCTTCTGTACAAAATGTTCACCGGGGACAAGCGCCAAAGCGAAAAGCGAAAAAAGCAGGACCTCAAGGATCGCGTGGCCGCCGGCGAGATGGTCAAGGACCCCATCTGCGGCACCTATGTGGATGTGAATACGGATATCCGCGTCCGCCAGGGCGACAACGTGCACCGGTTCTGCAGCTATGAATGCCGCGATACCTTTGTTCGCCGCCTGGAAGCCACGGAAGTGACGCCGGAACCCGTGGCCAAGAAAAAGGACAAGGAAGAAGCGTAAGGGAACAGAACCCATCCGAGGGAACTGCGCCTGTGTGCAAGACCCATTACCACAAACGGGAGTCTGCCATGGAATTTTTTCTCGACACGGCCAGCCTCGACGAAATCAAAAAATGCAAGGCCTACGGGCTCATCGACGGCGTCACCACCAATCCGACCCTGCTGCGCAAGGAAGGCCAGGACTGGCGCAAGCAGATGCAGGCCATCTGCAAGGAAGTGGACGGCCCAGTCAGTCTTGAGGTGGTGGGCACCACAGCCAAGGAGA
This sequence comes from Desulfovibrio sp., assembly GCA_020217165.1. Lineage (GTDB taxonomy): Bacteria > Desulfobacterota > Desulfovibrionia > Desulfovibrionales > Desulfovibrionaceae > Megalodesulfovibrio. Next base: position 6,376 of record JAIWOE010000165.1, read on the forward strand.
TGCTGGCCGAGGCGCGCGAGCTCATCAAGTTCGGCCCCAATGTGGTCATCAAGATCCCCATGCTCCTGGAAGGGCTCATCGCCGTGCGGGAGCTGCACGCCATGGACATTCCCACCAACGTCACCCTGGTCTTTTCGCCCATGCAGGCCCTGCTGGCCGCCAAGGCTGGCGCCACCTACGTATCGCCCTTCATCGGCCGGCTGGATGCCCTGGGGCAGGAAGGCATGGAGTGCATTCGGCAAATCGTCACCATTTACGATAATTACGACATCGCTACCAAGGTCCTGGTGGCCTCCATCCGCCATCCCATGCATGTGGTGGAATCGGCCCTTACCGGTGCGGATGTGGCCACGCTGCCATTCGCCGTCATCGAGCAGCTGGCCAAACACCCCCTCACGGACAAGGGATTGCAGACGTTCCTGGACGACTGGAAGGCCCTGGCCGGCAGCGCGGAGGCTTGATGTTCCAGGAGGTCTCGTCGGGATTGCGGGCTCCCACGCCCACGCGCCAACTGCGCAGGGCAAAGCCGTCCCGGCATGCGTTCCCAAACCTGCCACGCACGCCCCTGGTGCTGGTGTGCGACAGCCTGCGCCATGCCTCCAGCGCTGGCAACGTCCTGCGTCTGGCAGATGCCTTTCTGTTGGAAAAGGTCTGGCTTTGTGGCGACACGGCCATGCCCGGCTCGCCCAAGATGCGCCGCAGCACCAAGGGGGTGGAGCGCTGGGTGCCCTGGGAGCTGGCCGAGGACCCCTTGCCCGTGGTGCAGCGGTACCGCGAGGCAGGGTATGGCGTGGTGTGCCTTGAGCTGGCGGAAGCCAGCGTCTCCCCGTACGAGGCGCGGCTGCCCATGCCTGCCTGTCTGGTGCTGGGCAACGAGCGCCGGGGCGTGGACCCTCGCATTCTGGACCTGGCGGATGTGATTCTCGAACTGCCCAGCCAGGGCATGGGCAACTCCATGAACGTGGGCTCGGCCGCGGCCATCAGCATCTTTGAAATCTGCCGTCAGGCGCGAGTGCGGGGGGACGCCCATGGCGCCTGAACCGGTGGCCATCCGCCACGCCGAACCTGCCGACGTCCAGGCGGTGCTCCGGCTGCTCCGCGAGACGGTGGAGGCCATTCCGGATGCCTGGTACACGCCGCTTCAACGCGAGTCCTGGAAGGCCTTGTTCACCGAGGACGCCCTGGCCGGCTTGCTGCAGCGCCAGGCACAGCCCCAGGGCCTGACCCATGCGCTGGTGGTCGAGGACGCCTCCCGCATGATGGCATTCGCCTGCCTTGCCGGCGATGAGGTGAAGATGTTGTATGTTCACCCGTCGGCCCAGGGAACCGGGCTTGGCGGCCAGTTGCTGACGCAATTGGAGACCGAGGCCCGGCGGCGCGGCGTGTCCCGGCTGCGGTTGAGAGCCTCGGCCAATGCCCTGGGATTCTACAAGGGCCGGGGCTATGCCCGGGATCTTGGCAACGCCAGCTCGGCCACCGGTTCGACCAGTTGCGATTGCGGCGGCCAGGTGCTGTGTACCTGGCTGGCCAAAACCCTTTGAGCATGTTGCGACAGTTCATCCGTCAATCATGCCATCTGTCCAGCCGTCATCTTCCGCTCCTGAAAATCACATAATGTAAATTATGTTAACTTTCATATCCTGCTGAAATTCAAGCTCTCCTTCCTATTCCATTCATTTTTTCGATTTGTCCGTTGCGTTGTTCTGGATGCACTCGATTTGACATCCCCGTTTCCTGCAAGGCATTGCATGTACTGGAGGATGTCCATGAATCTACCCGATCCCGCCGAAACCATGTCCCTTGACTGTCGCGGGCTTGCGTGCCCGCA
>JAIWOE010000166.1 GCA_020217165.1 Desulfovibrio sp.
CGATGGAGAGGATGTGATCCTTGCGGATGCGGTTGGCGTAATCGATGATGGCTGCCAGGGTGGTGGACTTCCCGGAACCCGTGGGTCCCGTCACCAGCACCAGGCCCTTGGGCAAAAGCGCAAGCTGGTTCAGCAGCGGCGGCAGGCCCAGCTGCTCCGTGGTGAGGATGACCTCGGGAATTTCGCGAAAGGCCGCGGCAATGCCACGGCTCTGCAAATAGAAGTTCACACGGTAGCGGGCCAGATTGGGAACTTCATAACTGAAGTCGATGTCGCCAGTCTCTTCGAATTCCTTGATCTTGTTTTCCGGGGTGATCTCATACAGGAGCTTTTTCAGGCTCTCATGATCCATCATCTTGTATTTCACCCGCTGCAATTCACCCTGCAGGCGGATGATGGGCTGGGACCCCGAAGAGAGATGCAGGTCCGAGCCGCCGTGTTCGTGCAGCATCTTGAAGAACGCGTCAATTTGAGCCATGCGCCAGGCGCCTCGCTGTTCATCGTGTTGCTCACCATTGCGCGGGGAGGCGGCGCTGCGGCAGCGCATCCCCAACGTTCCCCCGGTGTATCCCCTGCTTAGACATAGCCTGGGTGCCGTGTTTTCGTCAAACGCTTTGCCGACGTCCAAGCCCTTTGCACACTTTTCCCGTCCCCGGCGCCACCTTGTCAGGCCGTGCGGGAAGGAGTAGGAAGGTTGATCAAACAATCAGCAACGGCAATTGCATCAGTCAACCACCCCTTCCCCGAGGGAGGCTCGCGTGAGCGTCATCGTCAATCTCGCCATTTTTCCGTTGGATCAAGGCCCCGAACTCGTCACGGCCGTGACACGCGCCGTGGCCATCATCCGGCAAAGCGGCCTGCCCTGCCAGCTGGGCCCCATGGGCACGGCCATTGAGGGCGAGTACGACGAGGTCATGGCCGTGGTCAAAGCCTGCCACGACGCCCTGCGCGCCCACAGCTCCCGCGTGTACATGAACATGGCCATCGACTCCCGCCAGGGCCCGGCCGGCCGCCTGCAGCAGAAGGTGCAGGATGTGGAAGATCTTTTGAAGCAAGGATAAGGAACTCCCATGCCCGTTGCCTGCTCCCCTGCCGCCGTGGCTGCGGACCTGGACGCCATCCGCACCCGCGGCCCGTTTGTCGTGTCCATCACCAATTATGTGGTGGCCAACACCACAGCCAATGCCCTGCTGGCCCTGGGCGCCTCCCCGGCCATGACCCATGCCCGCAAGGAAGTGGCGGAAATGACCGCCCTGTGCCAGGCCCTGGTGGTGAACATGGGCACCGTGACCGATGCCTATCTTGAGGCCATCCCCCCGGCCTGGGAGTCCGCCCGGGACCACCACGTGCCCGTGGTGCTGGACCCCGTGGCCGCCGGCGCCACGGCCCTGCGGCGGAACCTCGCCCGCGAGCTGCTGCGGCGCTACATCCCGGCCATCATCCGCGGCAATGCCAGCGAAATCCTCTTCTGCGCCGGCGAGCAAAGCACCGCCAAGGGGCCGGACTCCCTGCAGCACACCGCCGAGGCCGAGGACGCCGCCATCCGGCTGGCCCGGGACAAGGGCTGCACCGTGTGTGTGAGCGGGGAGGTGGACTTCCTCACCGACGGCACCCGCGCCCTCCGCCTTTTCAACGGCCACGCCCTCATGCCCCGCGTCACCGGCCTGGGCTGCACGGCCACGGCCGTGTGCGCCGCCTTTGCCGCGGTGCAGCCCGACGCCTTCCTGGCAGCCTGCCACGCCATGGCCGTGATGGGCATTGCCGGAGAGATGGCCGCGGAGCAATCCGCCGGCCCCGGCACCCTGCAACTCCATTTGTACGATTGTCTGTACGCCATGCAACAGGCGGACATCGCCGCCCGGCTGCGGCAGGAGCCCGTGGTCTGACCTTCAAGGAGGACTCCCGGATGAAACCAGCCCTGGACTATCGCGCCTACCTCGTCACCGACCGGGGCTTGTGCCTGGGACGGGACCTGCTGGATGTGGTGGCCGCCGCTGTGCAAGGAGGCGTGACCCTCGTGCAGTTGCGGGAAAAGCATGCTGATGGCCGCGAATTCGTGGAGCTCGGCCGGGCCCTCAAGGACCTGCTGGACCCCCACGGCATCCCTCTGCTGGTGAACGACCGCGTGGACGTGGCCCAGGCCATTGGCGCGGCCGGGGTGCACGTGGGCCAGTCCGACATCCCCTATGCCGACGTGCGGCGTATCCTGGGCCCGGACGCCATCATCGGACTTTCCGTGGACACCATGGAACAGGCCCTGGCCGCGCCGGACCTGGACCAAGTGGCCGGCGGCGCGGGCATCGGGCCGGATTACCTGGGCGTGGGCCCCATTTTTCCCACCAGCACCAAGGCAGACGCTGGCGAGGCCTGGGGCCTGGAACGCCTGACGGCCCTGCGCCGCCAGACGCACCAGACCCTCGTGGGCATCGGCGGCATCACGGCCCTGAACGCCGCCGACGTCATCCGGGCCGGCGCCGACGGCGTGGCTGTGGTCAGCGCCATCGTCAGCGCCCCGGACCCGGCAAGGGCCGTGCGGGCCTTGCTGGACGCGGTGAACTCGGCGCAGCCATGAGGGACCTGCCCTGCCGCATCACCCTGCCCTGTCTTATTGTCCTGACGGTGGCGGCATGGCTGCTGTGCCCGCTCCAGGCCGCGCCTCTGCAGGCCCAGTCCCTGCTCCACCGCCTCTTCACGCCCGAGCAGCTTGCCTTCTCGCCAGCAGAGCGCCAGGGCCGCCCGCGGCCGGTACGCATGCCGCCACCGGAGCGTACCGTGCCCCTGCGTTTGCATCCGCCCCTGCCCTCTGCCCTGCGTGGCTCCATCCGCCGGGTTCGGGTAGACGACGACAGCAAGCCCATCGCCCTGACCTTCGACCTCTGCCAGACCGCCGGCCGCGTGACCGGCTATGATGGCGAGGTGGTGGACCTCCTGCGCCAGCACAACGCCTCGGCCACGTTTTTTGCCTCCGGAGCCTGGCTGGCCGACCATCCCGAGCGTGCCTTGCAGCTCATGGCCGACCCCCTGTTTGAGGTGGGCAACCATGGCTGGACCCACCGCGACCCGCGCACCCTGGCTGGCGAGGCGGCCGTCGACGAGCTGCTCTACACCCAGGCGCAGTACGAATTGCTGGTTGAGGAACTGGCACGACGCGCCGAGGCAGCCGGCATGACGACACAAGACGCCATGGCCCCAGTGGCGCCATCCATCCGGCTGGTGCGGTTTCCCTTTGGCTATTGCAATGCCGCGGCCCTGGCCCTGGCGGCAGACCTGGGCCTGCCGGCCATCCAATGGGACCTCGTCACCGGTGACCCCGACCCCCACGCCAACCCCGGACGCATGGCGGCTGAAGTCCTGCGCCGGGCCCGGCCGGGCAGCATCATCATTGCCCACGCCAACGGCAACAACCACGGCACCGCCGCCATGCTGCGGCGTGTGCTGCCGGAACTGGCCCGGCAGGGGTTTCGGTTCGTCACTGTCTCGGAATTGCTGATCCTGGGCACACCCGAGGCGGCCAAGGGCTGTTATGGAGAGATCCCGGGGGATTATGACAAGGGCGGGCGCTAGGGAATGCCAGGTGGTATCCCCCTGTGTCTCAGGGGTTCTCCAGGCTATCCCAAACATCCCTGGACGTAGTCCAGAATTTCCTGGGTGGTGAAAAATCTGGTTTTCACCACGTCCCGATCCACAGGGGGCTGGTCGGGGTAGCCGGCAAACCTGGCGTGATTGAGCACGGCGGCCACACTTTCGGCCAGGGCATTGGCCACGTCGCAGGCCACAATCTGGCCGGGCAGGGCCCGGTCCGGCAGGCCTGCGTAATCGATCATCGGCACACCCCGGCTGGCCAGCACGGCCCGGCAGGCGTGGCGGCAGGCCACGGCCAGCAGTTGCAGGCAGGCTTCCCAACGCCGGGCGTGGGCCAGGAGGCGGGCGTCTTCAAAGTACATCTTTCCCAGGGAAAGCTCCTGGGTGGGGAGTGAAGGCGGGGATTGTGAATCTTGTGTCATTCGCGGATACTGCCTGCGGTCCCAAAAAAAAACAAGGCCCGGCCTTGTAAAAGACCGGGCCCAGAATGATGGCGCAAACGGGCAGTTTTATCAAGCGGCCTGATGGGTAAAGGCCAGGGAATCCTCTGCCCTGGTGATGGTGATGGCGTCTCCATCCTTCCACTTGCCCATGATGAGTTCCCGGGCCAGGGGCGTTTCCACGTGCTGGGTGAGGAACCGCTTGAGGGGCCGTGCGCCGTAGATGGGATCGTAGGCGGCGTCGGCGATGAGGTCCTTGGCGGCCTCGTCCATGGTGATGGAGATCTTGCGATCCTCCAGCCGGCGCCTGAGGCCGCGCAGTTGCAGGTCGATGATGCGCTTGATCTGCTCCTTGAGCAGCGGCCTGAAGAGCACGATTTCATCGATGCGGTTCAGGAACTCCGGACGGAAATGCCCGCGCAGCTCACCCAGCACGGCCTCGCGCACGCCTTCGCGATATTGCCCGGTGGCGTCGATGCCCTCCAGCATGCGATGCGCGCCGATGTTGGACGTCATGATGATGATGGTGTTCTTGAAGTCCACGGTGCGGCCCTGGCTGTCGGTCAGACGGCCATCGTCCAGGATCTGCAGCAGGGTGTTGAACACGTCGTGGTGGGCCTTTTCGATTTCGTCAAACAGGACCACGGAATACGGCTTGCGGCGCACGGCCTCGGTGAGCTGGCCGCCTTCCTCGTAGCCGATGTATCCGGGGGGCGCGCCGATGAGCCGGGCCACGGTGTGCTTTTCCATGTATTCGCTCATGTCCAGACGCACCATGTTGTCTTCCGTATCAAACAGCGCCGCAGCCAGGGTTTTGCACAGTTCCGTCTTGCCCACGCCCGTGGGGCCCAGGAAGAGGAAGGAGCCGATGGGCCGGTTGGGGTCCTTGAGGCCGGCCCGGGCGCGCAGCACGGCGTCGGCCACGGCTTGCACGGCTTCATCCTGGCCCACCACGCGTTCGTGCAGCTCGTCGGGCAGGCGCAGCAGCTTTTCGCGCTCGCCCTCCAGCAGCCGGGAGACGGGTATGCCCGTCCACCGGGAGACGATGGAGGCGATGTCGTCCGGGGTCACCTCTTCCTTGAGCAGCCTGGAGGCCCCGCCGGCGGTACCGGACCTGCCCTCGGCCTCAGCCAGTTGCTTTTCCAGGTTCAGCAGCACGGAATACTTGAGTTCTGCGGCGCGGTTGAGGTCATAGACGCGCTCGGCCTCCTCGATGTCCCGGCGGGTCTTTTCAATTTGCTCTTTGATACCGCGCACGTCGTTGATGCCGCTTTTCTCGTGTTCCCAGCGGGTGGTCAGGGCAGTCTGATCTTCCTTGAGGTCGGCCAGTTCCTTTTCCAGCTTGCCCAGACGGTCGCGGGACGCCTCGTCCTTTTCCCGCCGCAGGGCCTCGCGCTCAATCTCCAACTGCATGATCTTGCGGTTGATGGCGTCCAGCTCCGTGGGCAGGGAGTCGATTTCCGTGCGGATCATGGCCCCGGCTTCATCAATGAGGTCGATGGCCTTGTCCGGCAGGTTACGGTCGGTGATGTACCGGTGGGAGAGCACCGCGGCCTCCACCAGGGAGGCATCGGCGATGCGCACCCCATGGTGCACCTCGAAGCGCTCGCGCAGGCCACGCAGGATGGAAATGGCGTCCTCCACCGAGGGTTCGTCCACCACCACGGGCTGGAAGCGGCGCTCCAAAGCGGGATCCTTTTCGATGTGCTTGCGGTACTCGTCCAGGGTGGTGGCGCCGATGCAGTGCAGCTCCCCGCGGGCCAGCATGGGTTTGAGCAGATTGCCAGCGTCCATGGCGCCCTCGGCCTTGCCCGCCCCCACGATGGTGTGCAGCTCGTCGATGAACAGGATGATGCGCCCCTGGCTCTGCTCCACTTCCTTGAGCACGGCCTTGAGCCGCTCCTCGAACTCGCCGCGGTACTTGGCCCCGGCGATGAGGGCTCCCATATCCAGAGCAAAGATGGTCTTGTCCTTCAGTCCCTCGGGCACGTCACCCTTGAGGATGCGGTGGGCCAGGCCTTCCACGATGGCTGTCTTGCCCACGCCAGCCTCGCCGATGAGCACGGGATTGTTCTTGGTGCGGCGGGAGAGAATGCGCACGCAGCGGCGGATTTCCTCGTCACGGCCGATCACCGGATCCAGCTTGCCCTTGCGGGCGTCTTCCACCAGATCGCGGCCGTATTTGGTGAGGGCCTCATAGGATGCCTCGGGGTTGTCCGAGGTCACGCGCTGGTTGCCCCGCACCTGGGTGAGCACGGCCAGAATCTTGTCCGGCGTCAGGGCGAACTGTTTATGCACACGGCCGGCGCCGGTGGCGGGGCCTTCTTCCAGGATGGCCAGGAAGAGATGCTCCACGCTGACAAACTCGTCCTGCATGCGCTTGGCGATATCCTGGGCCTTGACCAGCACCTGCGAGCAGCGGCCGGTGATGCCGATCTGCCCCGGTTGGGCGCCGGGGCCGGTGACGCTGGGCAGCTTCTTCAACTCGGCTTCCACGGCGCCTACATAGGCCGCAGGGTCGAACCCGGCCTTTTCCAGCAGGCGGGGCACCAGGCCCTGCTCCTGGGTGGCCAGGGCATGGAGCAGGTGTTCCACATCCACCTGCTGCTGGCCGCGGCGCACGGCTTCCTGCTGGGCAGCAGCCAGGGCGGCCTGGGATTTTTGCGTGAAGGTGTTTAAATCCATACTTCTTTGACTCCCTCGAGAAAAAGTCCAATCATTGTTAAGGCATATTGATGAGTTTTTCGTAATGGCGCACGCGGGATTCCAGGGTTTCCACGCGCTCCAGAAGGTCCACCACAATGACACCCGCGATGGTGGACATTTCAAAATCAACCATCAGACGCTCCAGCTTGCGGATGCGGTAGACATCCCGCAAGGGGAAGAGGTACCCGCCGCTGGAAGTGCGTTGCGGACAAATCCAGCCCAGCTCCACCAGCTCGCCAATGCGGCTGGGGTGCACGGCCGTGGCTTCCAGAAATTCGGCCCAGGCCAGCAGTTGCGATTTGGCGGGGGGACCGCCGGCAAAACGCTCGATATCCATGCGGAGCCTCCCTTATTCCTCGCGAGGGGCAAACTTGGACACGCGCGCCAGTTGTTCCCAGAGCGCTTGTTCTTCCGCGGTCAATGATTTCGGTGACTTGATGCGGACCTTGACCAGCTGGTCGCCCTTTTCCGCGCCGGTGCCCAGGCCCTTGCCCTTGATCCGGAATTTGCGGCCGGAATCCACCCCCGCCGGCACGGCCAGCTCCACGGAGCCATCCAGGGTGGGGACGCGAATCTTCGCACCCAGGGCTGCCTCCCAGGGGGCCAGGGGCAGGTCCAGCACCACATTGACGCCATCAAGATAAAACTGCCGATGCGGCAGCATGGCCACCTTGAGGAACAAATCCCCGGACGGCGCGCCCTGGTTGCCGGGATTGCCCTGCCCGGCCAGGCGGATGCGAGCGCCTTCCTTGATGCCGGCGGGGATGTTCACCTGCAGGGTCTTGATGCTCGGCGGCTGACCGGGCAGGCGTTCCTGCAGGGTGATGGTTTTGGGGCCGCCGCGCCAGGCTTCCTCCAGGGTCAGTTCCAGGGTGGCTTCGGAATCCGCCCCGCGGCGTGGGCGGGTTTGCCCGAAGGGCCCGCCGGTGCTGCGATAGGTCCGACTGCCGCCCATCCCCCCCGCGCCGGCGAAACCGCCGCCGAAAAGGGTTTCAAAAAAGTCGCTGAAGTCCCCCCCGCCCATGTTGGTAAAGCCGCCCATGCCTCCCCCGGGGCCGCCGGGCCTGAACTCGAAATGCATGTTCTCAAAGCCTGGAGGTGGCTGAAAATCCTGGCCGTGCTGCCAGTTGGGGCCCAGGCGGTCGTAGAGCTTGCGTTTTTCCTCGTCCTTGAGGACTTCGTAGGCCTCGTTGATTTCCTTGAACTTGGCCTCGGCGGTCTTGTTGTCCGGGTTGAGGTCCGGATGGTATTGCCGGGCCAGCTTTTTGAACGCTTTGGCGATCTCCTCCTTGGAAGCCGTCTTGGAGACGCCGAGAATCTGATAATAGTCCTTGTATTCCACTGTGCTCCTCCGCTGCTGCGGGGTCATTGCCCATCGCACTCCACACCGTAACCAGCGCACGGCGACTG
>JAIWOE010000167.1 GCA_020217165.1 Desulfovibrio sp.
CCAACGGTCCCGTCTCAGCCGCATGCTGAAGATGTTTCTCGGGAATAGGCATTTTCACCAATGCGCCATTGCATTTCAACGCGCATATGAAGTATGCTGTATCATTGTCATTTTAACACTACAGCAAAATGTGTGACACGTATCTCACTGTGAGGGGGGGAAATGTGGCCTGGATGCACGAGCTATTCATCGGCCAGGAACTGATCATGCAATTCAGTTCCGATCCGAATCGATTCCGAAGCCAATATTTTGGATGCAAGCCCGATGCCTTTGTCATTGTACAGATGCCGGGCATACCTGGCATCCGGGAAAAAGTGGTGTCTGGCTCAAGCCTGGTGGTGCGGTACATGAGTCGGGGTACGGTGTACGGCTTCGTCAGTCAGCCGCTAACGCATGTGTTGCGCCCCTGCCCCATGATTTTCCTGTCCTACCCCCATGCTGTGGAAATGGTGAACCTTCGCAAGACCGAACGGGTGGACACCTTCATCGAAGCCCAGGTGATTGTGGATGCCTACGCCTTGTCCGGCCTCATCGTGGACCTGTCCGAAGGCGGCTGCGGCTACACGGCCAACCGGGCCACCTGCGTGGGCTGGCCTTCACTGGATTCTGGGCGTATTGTCTATCTGGAATTCTCCCTCACGCAGCAGGAACGCCATCTTATCGAGGCGGAGGTGATGAGCTTCAAAAAGGATATCGACACCTTGCGCATGGGACTCAGGTTCAGGTACAGTGAGGACAGTCCGGTGCGCCAGGCCGTGCAACGCTATATTTCCACCCTTAACCAGTTTATGAAAAACGGCAGCGCCAGCGTTCCCTGAGCCGCGCCCCTGTGACGCCCCTGGCGACACCGCAGTCTCCAACAAGGCAGGATCGTTGTGGATATTCTTGACACCCACCAGCCGTTCCAGCCCTTTTTCGTGGCCAGGCAAGCCATTTACGACCGCGCCGGCAAGGTGTTTGCCTACAAGCTGCTCTTTCGGGACAGCGCCGAGGCGGAACAGGCGGTGTTTGATGATCCCGACAGGGCCACGGCCCAGATCATCGCCGACGGCTACGCCCTGGCCCGTCATGGGGTGCGGCCGGAACTGCCCATGCTTGTGACCATGTCCCCCAACCTGTTGCGGCAGGAGGTGGCCCTGGCCCTGCCACCGGAGCGCACCATCGTCCAGGTGATGGATGCCAGGACGCCGGACCGCACCGTGCTCCAGGCCTGCACCAGCCTCAAGAAGGCGGGCTTTTCCGTGGCCCTGGCCCTGCCGTCCTACGCCGCCCTTATCGAGCTGGCGGATATCATTTCCCTGGACCTGCGCGGCCGGGAGGATGGGGACATTATCAAGATGGTGCAGCGTCTTTCCAGCTTTCCCGCCCAGCGCATGGCGGAAAAGGTGGAGGACCAACGCACCTTCCAGATGGCCCGCAGTGCAGGATTTCACTTATTCCAGGGCTACTATTTCGCCCGCCCCAAGATCATGCCTGGCCGCAAGTTGCAGCCTGCCGAGGCAGCCAAGATGCAGCTCATCCACGAGGTTTCCAAGGAAGACTTTGAGTTCTCGGCGCTTTCCCGCATCATCGGCGCCGATCCTTCCCTGAGCCTGCGGTTGCTGCATTTCATCAATTCCGCATACATGACCCGGGCCAAGAAGGTGGAGTCCATCCCCCAGGCCCTGGCGCTGCTTGGCCAGCGCCCCTTGCGCCAATGGCTCATGGCCGTGCTGCTGGCGGACATGAACGGCACCTCGGACTCGCAGGAGCTCTATTATATGAGCGTGCAGCGCGCCCGCTTTTTTGAGCTGCTGGCGGAAAGCACCCCCCACCCGCCCTTGGCCAAGGACACCCTCATGCTGGTGGGCCTGTTCTCCAAGCTGGACGCCCTGCTGTGCATCTCCATGGAGGAAATCCTGAACGACGCCCCCCTGGACGACGCTATACGCGCCACCCTGCTGGGCACGCATCCCGCCTCGCAATGGATCACCCTGAGCGAAGCGGTGGAGAATGGCCGCTGGACCGACATGCAGCCCACTCTGACGGAGTTCGGCCTCTCCCCGGTCAAGGCGGCCGTGGCCTATAACAAAGCCTCGGTCTGGGCGGCGGAGCTGCTCCAGGGCACCCAGCTGCATTAGGGTTGCGTCCTTTTAAACGCAGGACGCAACATCAGCAGCTCACGCGCCATGGCCTTCACGCGGGACTTGACCTGGGGCCACTTCCGCCTATGTTCTGCCCATGGCCAAATCATCCTCTCACGACAATCCCTTCGCCAAGCTGGACCGCGGCCGGTTTCCCAAACGCCGCGGCCCGGAAAAGCCCGTGCATGAGCCGCGTATTGCCGCCCCTGCCCGGGATTCCGCCCAGCCACCCCTGGACGAGGGGTCCCTGTTTGACCGCGCCATGCAGGACGTGGCGCCCCTGGCCGGCAAGGCCCGCAACGCCCCCGAGCTGACCGCACCGGCTCCGCCGCCGCCCCCTCCGGATCCCGACGAAGAAACCCGTCGCGTCCTCAAGGCCCTGGTGACCGGCGAGGCGGAATTCACCCTGGAGCACCTGGATGAATACCTCCTGGGCTACATTGCCCAGCTGGACCGCCGCATCCTGCAGCGCCTGCGCAACGGCGAGTATAGCCCCGAGGCACATCTGGACCTGCACGGCCTGAACACCCTGCAGGCCTTCGATGCCCTGGTGGCCTTCATCCGCCACCATTACATGCACGGTAAGCGCTGCGTGCTGGTGGTCACGGGCCGGGGCAAAAACTCTCCAGAGGGGCAAGGCATCATCAAGGACCGCGTGCAGGGCTGGCTCACCCGGGATCCCTTCAAGCGCGTGGTCCTGGCCTTCTGCACGGCCCTGCCCAAGCACGGCGGCGCGGGAGCCATCTACGTCCTTTTGAGAAAATTCAACAAGACCAAAGGGAAAATCGTCTGGGAACGGACGATATGGGACGAAGACGTCTGAGCCTTCGTCTTGCCCCCCTGCAGGAGACACCTCCACCATGCTGCCCATGCTGCAATCCCTGGCCCGGTACAACTGCTGGGCCAACACCACCTTGCTCCAGGACGCCGCTAAGGCCGACCCCGCCTGCCTGACCACTCCGCGGCCCGTGGACTTCGGCTCCATCCTCGGCGTGTTGAACCACCTGCTACTGGCGGATCGGTTGTGGCTGTACCGCCTGACCGGCCAAGGGGAGGCCCCGGCCAGCCTAGGCGGCCTGGTGGCCACGAGCCTGGAAGCGTTGATCCCCCTGCGCCAGGCCGAGGATGCCCGCATCCTGGAGATGACCGCCACCCTGTCCCCTGCCCGCCTGGCCGAGACGCTGCACTATCGCACCATCCATGGCCAGCCCATGGCCATGCCCCTGGCCGTGTGCATGATGCATCTCTTCAACCATCAGACCCACCACCGCGGCCAGGTGCACGCCCTGTTGGGCCAGTGCAACGCACCGGTGCGGGACCTCGATTTCGTCTATTTCATGCGGGATCATTCCTGAGTGTGCCGGGCGGGCACGACTCCCGCGTTGTTCCCCCCCCCGACGAGATGACAATCTGGTGGTCCTCCCCCATGAGGCATTGCATGCGGCGGTCGTTCCATGTACATGGCTTGGGCGCCTTTTGGGCCGGACTGTCACCGGACCAGCAACGGCGTCATCTTTCCGCATCGTGACACCATCGCCACACCGCCTGCGTATGCTTGGCAGAGTATGCATGTGGCCATCGCCCGCCGCGTGCAATCTTGGGATCCGGGAACCATATTCCCGCGTGGAGCCGACCATGACGGATTCGCTGCGTTTTTTCCTGGCCTGGGCCTCCGCGCCCTTGCGGGTGGCCTCCATCGTGCCTTCCAGCCAGGCCCTGGCCAGAGCCATGACCGCGGAGATTCAGTGCAGCAGCGCACCCGTCATTGAGCTTGGGCCCGGCACCGGCGTCTTCACCCGGGCGTTGCTGGCCCGGGGCGTGCCGCAGGAACATCTGATTCTTGTGGAAAACGGACGCCAGTTTGCCGAAATGCTCCGCCAGCGCTACCCCGATGCCGATGTGGTGTGCGGGGATGCCGCCCGGCTGTGCAGACTTGGCAGCCTGGGCGCCTGCCGCCCCGGGGCGGTGGTCAGCGGCCTGCCCCTGCTGGCCATGCCCAAACGGAAGGTCTACGCCATTCTGCGCGGGGCGTTTCAGCATTTGCGGGAAGACGGAGCATTCTATCAATTTACGTATGGTGTTCGCTGCCCCATCCCGCGGGAAATCCGCAATAGGCTGGGGTTGCATGTGGAACGCCTGGGCTGGGTGCTGGAAAACCTGCCGCCGGCGCAGGTGTTTCGGGTCACCCGCCGTACCCTGCCTGGCCACTGCCCGCCGCCAGCACGCCTGCATTAGTCCCGTATTCTTCACCGCAAACAACACCGCCCCCCGTGACAGCACGGAGGGCAGTGTTGTTGTTGGGATGTTCCCGGGATCTCAGTGCCGCTGCTGCGGATGATGGCCATCGTCCTTGAGCAGGGTGGAGGCGATGGGCGCGCAGTGTTCCCCGGTGGAGAAAATGGCGCGATCCGTGGGTGGAATGAGGGCGTGCTGAATCACCTCATCCATGTGCTCCACCTGGATGATTTCCAGGGACTTGAGGATTTCCTCAGGCACATCCTTCAAATCCTTGGCATTGTCCCTGGGGATGAGCACCGTGGTGATGAGCCCGCGATGGGCAGCCAAAAGCTTTTCCCGCAGCCCACCGATGGGCAGCACCCGGCCGCGCAGGGTAATCTCGCCGGTCATGGCCAGGTCGTTGCGCACGGGGATATTCAACAGGGCCGAGATCATGGACGTGGCCAGGGTGATGCCCGCCGAAGGGCCATCCTTGGGGATGGCGCCCTCGGGCACGTGGATGTGCAGGTCCGCCAGCTTGTAGAAGTCTGACTTCAGGGCGAACAGGTCGGACCGGGAGCGGATGTAGGACCGGGCGGCGCGGGCGGATTCGGTCATCACATCCCCCAGCTTGCCGGTAATCTCCACCTTGCCGTCCCCGGGCATGAGGGCGGTTTCCACCACCAGCAGCTCCCCGCCCAGCTCGGTATAGGCCAGGCCGGTGGCAACGCCCACCTGGGGCTGCTCTTCCTTTTCCCCATACCGGAACTTGGCCACGCCCAGGTAGGCGCCCAGGCTCTGCACGCTCACGCTCACGGTCTTGTCCAGCTCGTCCTTTTCCACCAAATTGCGGGCCACCTTGCGGCAGATGGAGGCGATTTCCCGCTCCAGGTTGCGCACGCCGGCCTCGCGGGTATAGCGGCGGATGATCTCCAGCACGGCATTCTCGGAAATCTGGATGTTCTCTTCCTTCAGGCCGTGGTGTTCCAGCTGTTTTGGCAGCAGGAAGGACTTGGCGATCTTCTTCTTTTCCACTTCCAGGTAGCCTGGCAGCTGGATGATTTCCATGCGGTCCTGCAACGGCAGGGGGATGCTGTGCAGGGTGTTGGCCGTGGTGATGAAGAAGATCTTGGAGAGGTCGTAATCCAGATCCAGGTAATGATCGTTGAAGGCATAGTTCTGCTCGGGGTCCAGCACTTCCAGCAAAGCGGCGGAGGGATCGCCGCGGAAATCCATGCTCATCTTGTCGATCTCGTCCAGGCAGAACAAGGGGTTGTTAAAATCCACCCGCTTGAGGGACTGGATGATCTTGCCCGGCAGGGCGCCCACGTAGGTCCGGCGATGGCCGCGGATTTCCGCTTCATCCCGAACCCCGCCCAGGGAGAGGCGCACGAACTCGCGCCCCGTGGCCCGGGCCACGGATTTGGCCAGGGAGGTTTTGCCCACGCCGGGGGGACCCACCAGGCAGAGGATGGGGCCCTTCATGGTCTGCACCAGCTTCTGCACGGCCAGGAATTCCAGGATGCGCTCCTTGGGCTTGTCCAGGCCGTAGTGGTCCTCGTCCAGGATCTTGCGAGCCTCGTCAAGGTCGATGGAGGTTTCCTTGAGGGTGTTCCAGGGCAGGTCCAGAATCCAGTCCACATAGTTGCGCACCACCGTGTATTCTGCGGAAGATGGCGGCATGGTGCGCAGCTTTTTGATTTCCTTGAGGGCCTTTTCCCGGGCCTCCTCGGGCATGACCTTTTCCTTGAGTTTTTCCTCAAGCTCCGCGGTTTCCGCCACGGGGTCGTCCTCGCGGCCCATTTCCTTGGAGATGGCCTTCATCTGTTCGTTCAGATAGTAGTCGCGCTGGTTGCGCTCCATCTGATTCTTGACGCGGTTTTTGATCTTCTTTTCCAGGGCCGTGATCTCGATTTCGCCCTGCAGCAGGGAAAAGGCTTCTTCCAGGCGGATCTTGGGATCCATCTGCTCCAGGAGCTCCTGCTTGCGCAGGTAGTCCACCTTGAGGTGGGGCATGATGGCATCGGCCATCTTGCCCGGGGTGGTCAAGGAAGAGACGGCCAGGATAGTTTCCGGCGCCAGCTTTTTGTTAACCTTGCCGAATTCTTCCAGGGCCTCCTGGGTGGCGCGGATGAGGGCCTTGGTTTCGGGGGTGTTGTAATCCTCTTCCAGCATCTTGCGGGTGACAATGACGGGATAGAGCTGGTCGGCGGGGAAGGTGTCGGCGTCGGGAGTCCAGAGGGCGCGGTACAGCCCCTCGAAGAGCACCTTGATGGTGCCGTCGGGCAGGCGGAGCAGCTGCAGAATTTTGCTTACCGTGCCCACCTGGAAGAGGTCCTTGGGCTCGGGTCTTTCAATTTCCGGCTCGCGCTGGGCCACCAGGAAAATCTTCTTGTCGTAATTGGCCAGGGCGTGCTCGATGGCCTTGATGGAGGCTTCCCGGCCCACGAACAGGGGCACGATGGACCGCGGGAACATGACCACCTCGCGCAGGGACATGAGGGGCAACCGCAGGGTCTCTGCTTGGGAACCGCCGTCCAGCAGGTACGGTTTAGACATGGAACACTCCTCTCAAATCGGAAGGATGCGCCGCCGTGGCCGTCCCTGGCGCAAGGCCAGCGTTGGGGCGGGCGGCTGGAGGTCTCAAAGTAACGCCCGATGACGAAATGTCAAACATCGGGATGTTAAAAACAACAAGGTTACAAAAGAGCCATGAAAAAAAGCCCGGACGCACCAGCGTCCGGGCAAGGGAACAGCAACTGCGCCTGGGGGCGGAACTCTGGCTCAGGAGTTCGCAGAGCGCGCCTCCTGCTGGTAGATGAGCAGCGGCTCCATGCCTTTTTCCACCACATTCTTGTTGACCACGCATTCCTTGACGCCAGTCAGGGACGGCAAGGCATACATGATATCCAGCATGATGTTTTCCATCACGTTGCGCAGGCCGCGGGCGCCGGTTTTGCGTTCGATGGCCTTTTGCGAGATGGCGCGCAGGGCGTTGTTGGTGAAGCGCAGGCGGACTTTGTCCAGCTCAAAGAGCTTGTGATACTGCCGGGTAAGGGCATTCTTGGGCTCGGTGAGGATGCGCACCAGATCGTCCTCGCTTAAGTCTTCCACAAAGGTGAGCACCGGGATGCGGCCCACGAATTCAGGGATGAGCCCGAACTTGATGAGGTCGATGGGGTGGACTTCCGAGTAGACGCTGGAGAGATCCACCTTGCCCGGGGCTTCCAGCTTAGCGCCAAAGCCGATGGAGCGGCCGGCGCGGCGCTCCTGCACGATCTTCTCCAGGCCGATGAAGGCCCCACCCATGATGAACAGGATGTTGGAGGTATTCAGGCGAATGAATTCCTGCTGCGGGTGCTTGCGGCCGCCCTTGGGAGGAATATTCGCCTCCGTGCCTTCTATGATCTTGAGCAGGGCCTGCTGCACCCCCTCGCCGGACACGTCGCGGGTGATGGAGGGAGAGTCCCCCTTGCGGGCGATCTTGTCGATCTCGTCGATGTAGATGATGCCCCGGGACGCGGATTCGATATCGTAGTCCGCGTTCTGCAGCAGCTGGACGAGGATGTTCTCCACGTCCTCGCCCACGTACCCCGCCTCGGTGAGGGTGGTGGCGTCGGCAATGGCAAAGGGCACCTTGAGCACCCGGGCCAGGGTCTTGGCCAGCAGGGTCTTGCCGCAGCCCGTGGGGCCCATGAGCAGGATGTTGGACTTTTCCAGTTCCACATCATCGTTGATCTGCCCGGAAAAGAACACCCGCTTGTAGTGGTTGTGCACG
>JAIWOE010000168.1 GCA_020217165.1 Desulfovibrio sp.
AGGCCCCCCCGCCCTTTGCCCAGTACACCTGGGGGCGCGGGGCGGAGGGCGAAACGGATGTCGCTGGCGGCGTCAGCGATGGCGAACACGGCGTGGCGGCCATGGATTTCCGCTACAAGGGCCTTGCCGCACGGAAAAGCTGGATGTTTTTTGACGACGTGGCCGTGCTCCTGGGCGCGGGCATCGCCCATGCCGGCGGGCCGGTGTTCACCACCCTGGACCAGCGGCGTCTGGTGGGCAAGGGGGTTGCGGGGGCGGACGTGGCCGGCCGACCCTTGTCCGCAGCGGTGGGCATGGCCGTCCCGGCGCGCTGGGTGTGGAACGGCGGAGCTGGCTGGCTGTCCCTGGAGGAGCGCCCCCTGCAGGTCCGGGTGGCGGTGCAGGAAGGGGATTGGCGGGACATCAACACCAGTCTGGAATCACGCCGCGTGCAAGAGCCGGTGCTGAGCCTGTGGGTGGATCATGGCGCGGTTCCCCGCGACGAGACCTACGCCGTCCTGGTGGGCCTGCTCCACGACGAAGCCGCCTTCCGCACCCTGGCCGGTGCGCCGCCGGTGCAGGTGCTGGCCAACACGCCAGCTCTGCAGGCCGTGGCCCATCCTCAAAAAGGTCTAGTGGGGATAGCATGTTACGAGGCAGGGGCCGTGGCCGTGCGTCCGGAATTGATCCTCACCGCAGCGCAGCCGTGCCTGGTGTTGCTCAAGGAAGATGCCCGGACCATGGCCGTCAGTGTGGCCAATCCGCGTAATCAGGCCATGACCGCCCGCCTGCACCTGTCCGTGCCGGTGACGGGGGAGGGGGCGACCCCGGAAGCCGGCGGCACGCGTCTGGAAATCCCCCTGCCCGAGGCCGAAGCGGCAGGCCGCACGGCCACGGTGGTGTTCCAGAAGGCGCACGGGCAGTAATTCCCGGTCCGTGGGGCATGCCGTGCGGGCGTTACCTGCAGCGCGGGGCCAGGGGTTCGAAGGCGCCGGAGGCGGGCAGGTAGCTCATGAGATCGCCGGTGCGCAGGTCGAAGTACCAGCCATGCAGGAAGAGGGTGCCAGCCTCCACGCGCTCCCTGACCCAGGGGAAGGTCAACAGGTTTTCCAGGGAGACGAGGATGGCCGCCTGTTCGCAGGCCTGCTGTTGCAGTTCCGCGGGCTTGTCGCCCAGGTCGGTCAGGGTTTGCTGGCGGGCGCGGTCGGCAATGCGCACCCAGTTGCCCAGAAATTCGGTTTTCTGCCCCTGGTCTTCCTGCAGGGTCATGAGGGTCTGGATGCCGCCGCAGCAGGCATGGCCCAGGACAATGATGTGCTCTACCTCCAGCCGGGTCACGCCATGCTCCAGGGCTGCGCTCACGCCGTGCAGGCCTTCATCCGGCTCATAGGGGGGGACAAGGTTGGCCACGTTGCGCACCACCAGCAGCTCCCCGGGCAGGCTGCCGGTGAGGATGGCCGGATCCACCCGGGAGTCAATGCAGGCGATGACCAGGGTGCGCGGCTTCTGGCCGGCCTTCAGGGTGTCGTACAGGCTGGAATCGTCGCAGAAGTAGCGCTTCTGAAAGCTCCGGAACCCTTTGATAAAACGGGCGATGTCGTGCATGGTGTGCTTTTGGTAGAGTTATGGGTTGCTGCCCGAACGAGATTGGGCACGCGACAATTCTATCCACTATGGTTGATTGGTGCAACACCTCAAAAAAAGAGGGGATTCCGGACTATTTTTTGGCAATGACCCACACGGCATGCACCAGCCCGGGAATGTAGCCCAGCAGGGTGAGCAGGATGTTGATCCAGAAATGCTTGCCAATGCCCACCTGCAGGAACACGCCCAGGGGTGGGATGATGACGGACAGGACAATGCGGATGAAATCGGCCATGGAGGCTCCTGGGTTTGATGCACGGTGCGAGCATGGCTCCCCGGCGTATGCTTCAATGCATCATGAAGGCTGGCGATGGCAAGCCCCCCTCGACAGGAATGACCGGCTCACAGCCCCTTGCGCTCAAAATACCGGAACAGCAAGATTGCGCCCAGGGCCAGGGCCGCAATCACCGGCCATGGTCCCGTGCCCAGGGCTTCACCCAGGGTCAGTTTGCCCAGGTCGCCCCAGGCCAGTATCGTGCGCTGCAGCAGGGGGTACAGCTCCGCAAACAGTCCCGCCCCCAGCACCATGCCCGCCAGGGCCCACAGGCCGTCCAATCGGCCCTCCCCCAGGGCGCCGGCCGCCGTGCCGGGGCAGTAGCCGCACAGCCCCCAGCCCAGGCCGAAAATCAGCCCACCCACAATGACCCCGCCCACGTTGAAGCTCTTGACGGAAAACGCCACCACCCCCAGCGCCGCCAGCAGGTGCAGTCCCACGGCTCCCACCACCACGGTGCTGAGCATGAACTTGACGATGGTCATGTCCTTGAGTCGCAGAGCGCCCAGTTGCAAGTCATAACGCAGCACCCGGCAGCGTTGCAGCAGCACGCCGAAAAGCACGCCGGTAATCAATCCCCACAGCAGATCCATGCGCGCCCCCTATTTTCCTTTGTACAACAGCCGGGCCATGGCCAGCCCGCCGGCGAAAAAGCACGCCAGGGCCACGAAGCTGGAAGCCGCCAGCTGAATGGATCCAGACAAACCGTGCCCGCTGGGGCAGCCACCGGCCAATCGGGCGCCAATGATGGCCAGCACACCACCCCCAAAGGCTGCTGCAGCCCGCAGGCCTGGCCGGTCCCCGAAGCGGTCTCGCCAGGAATCCGGCACGGCCGTGACCCGGAAGGACCGGTTGAGCATGGAGGAGACCAGGGAGCCCAGCATCACCCCGGCCACGAACATCCACTGCCAATCCACCCGGGGGGGGTCCTTTTGAAAATAGGCATTCTCTGTGACGTGCTGCGGCGCGAAGAGCAGCTCCAGCAGGCCTGCGGCGCGCACAAAGGTGGTGGAAGCACCGAAGTATTTGTCCACCAACACCACGGAAGCCAGGAGCAGCAGCCCGGCCAGGGCGCCGCCCAGGTATGGATTCATGGGACGGGGTTCCGCAGGAAAGCGGGGCAGTGGGCGTGGCATGGGTCCAGACCTCCTTGCTGGGCAGCCCACCGGGCAAGGGGCGTGACACCTCCCTGCCCGATGGGCTGCGACGGCTATTCGCCGGCTGTGGGCAGTTTCTTGTGGCAGAACCACCAGTCGTAGCAGGCGAACTCGTTGCTGGCCAGACGCTCCTTGGCGGTCTTGCGGTCCTTGGCTGGCGGAACAATGACGCCTTCGCCGATGAGTTCGTTGGCCGGCCAGCCGGCGGGGACGGCCACTTGGTTCTTGTCCGAGGTTTGCAGGGCCTTCAGGGCGCGCAGGATTTCATCCATGTTGCGGCCGATTTCCTGCGGGTAGTAGATCATCAGGCGGATGACACCCTCGGGGTCCACAATGAACACCGCGCGCACGGTGTTGGACCCCTTGCCGGGGTGCAACATGCCCAGGGACTTGGCAATGTCGCCCATGTCGTCGGCAATCACCGGGAAGTCGATGGCGATGCCGAGTGTTTCCTCAATCCAGTCAATCCATTTGATGTGAGAGAAAATCTGGTCGATGGACAGGCCGATGAGTTCGCAGTTGTGGGCCCGGAATTCTTCGGCCCGTTTCTGGAACGCCACGAATTCCGTGGTGCACACCGGGGTAAAGTCCGCCGGATGGCTGAACAGCACAAACCAGCGGCCTTTCATGTCGTGGGGGAGCTTGATGGGGCCCATGGTGGTCAGGGCCTTGATTTTGGGAAGTTTTTCGCCAAGAAGGGGAATGCCGTGCGTCTCTTCCATGATACCCTCCGATATCATTGACCATGAGGTTTTGGGGCGACCATAGCAGATTGCGCTATTTGCGCAACGGGAAATCTTGTTTGAGCCGCCGGCAACGCCCGGCATTTGACAGGCCACCCCCCTTCGGACTACCACCGCCCTGCGTCTGAAGTTCCTCCCGTTCACCCGATCCGACCACATCACGCATCATGACCACCACCCGCTTTGCTCCCAGCCCCACTGGCGCGCTGCACATCGGCGGCGCACGGACGGCCATTTTTTCCTGGCTCCTGGCCCGCAACCAGGGCGGCCACTTCCGCCTGCGCATCGAAGACACGGACCGCGAACGCTCCCTGCCCGAGCACACCGCCGCCATCCTGGAGGCCCTGGCCTGGCTGGGCCTGGATTGGGACGGCGAGACCGTGTACCAACGTCAGCGCGAGGAGCGTCACAAGGCCGCGGTGCAGCAGCTGCTGGATGCAGGCAAGGCCTACTGGTGCGAGTGCACCCCCGAAGAACTGGACGCCATGCGCGAGGCTGCCCGCGCCGCCGGCACCAAGCCAAAATACGATGGCCGCTGCCGGTGCAAGGGTCTGGGCCCCGGGCCGGGCAGGGTGGTGCGTTTTCTGTTGCAGGATGGCCCCCGTGTGGTGGTGGAAGACATGGTCAAGGGCCATGTGGCGGTGGAGCGCGAGGAACTGGACGACATGATCCTCCTGCGCAGCGATGGCGCCCCCGTGTACAATCTGGCCGTGGTGGTGGACGATCACGACATGGGCGTCACCCACGTGCTGCGGGGCGAGGACCATCTTCCCAACACCCCCAAACAGATGCTTTTGTACCAGGCCCTGGGCTGGGACGTACCGCGCTTTGGCCACGTACCCCTGATTCACGGGCCGGATGGCAAAAAGCTGTCCAAGCGCCACGGCGCCCGGGCGGTGCTGGAATACCGGGACGAAGGCGTGCTGCCCGAGGCCCTGGTGAACTACCTGGTGCGCCTGGGCTGGGCCTACGGGGATCAGGAAATCTTCAGCCGCGAAGAGCTGGTCAGCAGCTTTACCACGGATAATCTGTCCTCCTCGCCGGCGCGGTTCGATCCGGAAAAGCTTCTTTGGCTCTCCGGCCATTACATCAAGGAAGCCTCGGTGGAGCGCCTGGCCGGGCTCTTGCCCGCCTATTTTGAAGCCCAGGGCCTGCCCGTTCCCGGTCCTGAAGACATGGCCGCCGTGGTACGCCTGTTCCAGCCCCGGGCCAGGACCCTGGTGGAGATGGTTCAGGCCGCAGCCTTCCTGGCGGTGCCCGACGAGGCCCTTTCCTTCGATGAGGCTGCCCGGGCCAAGCTGCTGTCTCCGCCGCCCCGGGCCCTGTTTGAAGGCCTGCTGGCCCGGCTGGAGCAGGCCGCAGACTTTTCCGCCGAAGCCCTGGAGGCCCTGCTCAAGGCGTATGTGGCCGAGGCCGGCGTCAAGTTCAAGGAGCTGGGCCCGCCCCTGCGGGTGGCCCTGACCGGTGGCACCAACAGTCCGGACCTTTCCCACACCATGGCCGCCCTGGGTCAGTCCCGCTGCCTGGCCCGCATTCGTCGGGTGCTGGACCCTGCCCCGGGGGAATAAGGGAAAACCACCAGCCTTCGCTTGACAAAGGCTGGTAAGTGCTTAAAGAGAAATTCGACCGAATTGAAAAGCCAAACCTGTCGTGAGGCAGGGACGGAAAGCCACGGGCCTCCAGTGCGTACGTGTTGTACCGCGCAAGGAGGCAGCCGGGTTGCCGAAACGGGGTCAGCCGGGGTGTTCCCCCGGGTCCTGTACAGGGTGTGATGGCTGCCAGCCGTCAGTTCCTTTGGAGTGCGGAGGGGGTCCGCATTCCCCCTCAGGCTTCCCGCCACTCGCTTTCCAGGCTTCACCAGCAAGGGTGTGTTGTTGATGCGGCGCCATCGTGCCGCGTCCATTGTGCTGCTCCGGTTGTCCTCGGGAGCGTCCAATGCCATCCGCGCAGGTTCGGTCCGGGGGACCCAGAGAGGAGGGAGCGACCATGGCGGAAAAGCAAGACGATACAGCCAGCATCGGCGAACACCTGTTCTTCAGCAAACAGCCAATTTTCTCCAGAAATCCAAAAGTCTGGGGCTATGAACTCATTTACAGAGACAGCCCCTGGCTGCTGTCCGCCACCACCAACGGCGTTCCCCCGGGCCGTGCCGCTTCCTTGGCCAAACGCATGGCCGCCAATGCCTATGCCCTGAACCTTCGGGGCCGCGTGGGCGCCGCCAAGCTCATGGTTCCCTTTTCCGAAGCCTCGCTGCTGGAGAAGGCACCTGCCGGCCTGCCCGCCAGCCACACCGTGATTGAGCTCAGGGAATCCCCCGACGTGGGTGAAGATGTCCTTGCCGTGGTGGATGCCCTGCGTGATGACGGCTACCTCCTGGCGCTGGACGACTTCGAGGGCTTGCCCGGCTGCGAAGCCCTGCTGCAGCGCGCGGACATTCTGCGCATTGACGTCCGGGAAAAGCGCCCCGTGCGCATCCTGGAGTCCATGAACAAGGTGGAGGCTGGCAAGGCCCTGCTGGTGGCCAAGGGCGTGGACACCATTGAACTGCACAAGCTGGCCCGGGCCCTGGGGTTCAAACTCTTCCAGGGCGCCTACTACAAAAAGGCCGAGGTGCGGCCGGACCGCTCCCTCACTGCCAGCGAGGCCTCGCGCCTGGAGCTGTTCAAGGTCATCTCCGGCAAGCCGGATTTTCCCAAACTGGCCCAGTCCATCGCCATGGATGCCAGCATCTCCTACCGGCTGCTGGTGTTCCTGAATTCCGCCTACTTCAGCTTTCCCGTAGAAATCACGTCCATCCAGCATGCTGTGGTCCTGCTGGGGTGGGAGCAGATCAAGAACTGGCTGCGGGTGGCCATTCTCACGGACCTCTCACCCTCGGAAAAAAGCCACGAACTGGTTCGCATTGCAGCCCAGCGGGCCCGGTTCTTCGAGCTGGCGGCCAGCCGCAGTGGGTATCCCGCGGATTTTCAGGATTCCCTTTTCCTCCTGGGCCTGTTTTCCCTGCTGGACGCCATGCTGGACATGCCCATGGCCGAAGTGGTCCAGGCCCTGCCCATCAATGATGACATCAAGGCCGGCCTGCTGCGGGAAAAGAACGTCTTTGCCGTGTGGCTGGAGCTGGCCAAGGCCATCGAGGAGACCCATTGGGAGCGGGTGGACAAGGTGGTCAAACTGCTGCGGATGGAGTCCGCGGTCATCGCCAGCGCCTACTACGATTCCCACGTGCTGACCAACTCCTTCTTCGAAATGAGCCAGTAGAGGAGTGGTTTTCCGGAAGCACGTACCCCTTCCCTGACAGCACGGACCCATGCGGTCCTGCAGATACTGATGACGGGCTCCCCCTCCCCCTCACCTCCCGTCATCTTGCGGCGGCGCCACCCCCCCCTCAGGCGCCGCCGCCCCTTTTTTGAGGGCAAGGGCACTCCAAGAAGGCGCCAAAGCGGGAGATCTTTGAAAAGGACTCCGCTTAATCGCAGGGGGTTTGCTCAGCAAAGCCGCAGCCCTGGGAGGACGCCGGGGGAGGCGTGCGGCCAGGCAGTGCGCCAGGCAGGGTAAAAGCCGGGCCGGACAGGCCCGGGGACGCAGGTGGCGTCGCAGGGGATAAGGGCGACGCCGGCGTCGGAACGCGGCCGACATCTCCTGGCGGGGGCGTCAGCACGTGAAGCATGCCCGCGGCCGTGGCCTGCAGGAAGGGCACGGTCTGGCTGCCGGCATGAAGCACGGCGATTTTGTTGCGCATGCTCATCATCCAGACCTGGAATCGCTCCGCGCGTGAGGTGACCACCTCCGGCGCGTCGGCATCTGCCACCAAGGTACGCAGGAGTTCGGGCAGGGGGGTGCCTTCCCGCCGGCCAGTCTGCAGGGCCAGCAGCCTGCGCTCATCTTCAGCCGTTTTGGCAATGGGATAGACGGCTGTCTGGTCCAG
The DNA here is from genome assembly GCA_020217165.1 of Desulfovibrio sp. Taxonomy (GTDB): domain Bacteria; phylum Desulfobacterota; class Desulfovibrionia; order Desulfovibrionales; family Desulfovibrionaceae; genus Megalodesulfovibrio. The sequence continues at coordinate 7,723 of JAIWOE010000168.1, forward strand.
GAGATCCTTGCGGGCCAACAGCCGCAACACCACGGTGCGGCATTCCGGGCAGGTGGGAGACACATACAGCCGCAGCGCCGGGGATGGCGGCTCGGCGATGGCCACGGGCGAGACGGCGTCCCGGCCCACCCCGGCCACCCCGGCGGCAAAGCACATGGCCCAGACCATGAGCAGCCATCGCCAGCGGGATCCCGCGGGCCAGGCCGCCAGGGCGGTCACCCCAAGCAGCGCCGCCACCACCAGGCAAATCATGCAGGGCACTGTCACGGCCAGCATGATTTGCCTGGTGGTGGCGGCGCTGCTTGGGGTGACCGCCCTGGCGGCCTGGCCCG
>JAIWOE010000169.1 GCA_020217165.1 Desulfovibrio sp.
GAGGTGCATGCCGCCACGGGCCGGCCCCTCACCTGGTGGCATGCGCAGCAGGCCCAAGCCGCCGCCAGCCGGCCCTTCCGCGCCCTGATCCTGCACCTGGATCAACCCAACGACCTGCTGCATCCGCGGCTTGGGCAGCGCATTGCCCTGATGCTGGAGGCTGGTGCGCGTGAGGAGATTGCCCGGGCCTGGGCCCGCCTGCCCGACGAGACCGCCCCGGGCTACACCGGCATTGGTTGTGCGGAACTGCTGGCCTGGCACCTGGGCCGCCTGTCCCTGGCCGAGGCCGTCCACCTGTGGGAGCGCAACACCCGGGCCTACGTCAAACGGCAGCGGACGTGGTTTCGCAAGGAAGCCGGCCGGGTGGACCTGGCTCCGGACGAGCTGGACAGGATGACGCATCTGACGGGCCTTTTTGTGGAGCAGATCCGAAACTCCCCGCCATAAGAGAACGGGGAGACCAGCCCTCAGGCCAGCCTCCCCGTTGGGATGCGTGTGGGAGCAGCGGATTATTCCGCCGCCGCGTCCTTTGCCGCGTCCTTCTTTTTCTTCTTGGGCGGGGTGCCCTTCATCTCAATCATCTGCCGTTCGCCGGCCACGGGGCGCCAGGCGCCCTTGTGATGCAGGCAATGGGTGGGGCAGACTTCCTCACAAGTGCCGCAGTAGACGCAGGCAAAGGGATCGCAGATCCACAGGCCCTGCTCCTTGTCCACGGTGATGCACTGGGAGGGGCACTTGCGGGCGCAGGTGCCGCAGAAGATGCATTGTTCAATGTCGCAATACAGTTCGCCCCGCTGATCGGGGAAGGGCTCGCGCACCACAAACGGATAGGGGCGCGTGGATTTCTTGCTGATCAGGTTCTTGACGACGGTGGGAACCATGGGACCAAGTCGCATGGGGCGCTCCTTAGCGTTCGGTGCAGCTGATGCAGGGGTCAATGGACAGCACAACCACAGGCACGTCGGCCAGTTCCAGCCCAGGCAGCATGACCACCAGCGGCGGGATGTTGGCGAACGTGGGCGTGCGGATGCGGCAGCGGTCCAGGTTGTTGGTGCCATTGCCCTTGAGGTAGTACAGGAGCTCGCCACGGGGCTGCTCCACGCGGGTGACGACCTCGCCTTCCGGCTTGCCCTTCACCTTGACGGAGAGCTCTCCTTCGGGCAGCCGGGCCATGGCCTGGCGTACCAGATCAATGGACTGCAAGGTCTCGTCATAGCGCACGGCGCAACGGGACCAGCTGTCGCCATCGGGGTAGGAGATGGGCTGGAAGTCCAGACGGTCAAAGGCGGCATACTTCAACTGGCGCATGTCCTGGGCCACGCCGCTGCCGCGCAGGGTGGGGCCGGCGGCGCCGAGCTCCATGGCCTGGGCCGAGCTGAGCACGCCAATGCCCTTGGTGCGCTTTTTCACGGTGTAGTCGTCCAGGGTGGTGGCCCGCAGGGCGCGCACCTGGGCTTCCACCACCTTGAGTTCCGCATCGATCCAGCGGAGCTGCTCGGCGGAGAGGTCGCGCCGCACGCCGCCCACCTGGTTCACGGAGACAATGACGCGGTTGCCGGTGGTGGCTTCGTTGATGTCCATCACCTTTTCGCGAATCTTCCAGAACTGGTAGAAGAGGGCTTCAAAGCCAAAGGCGTCGGCAAACAGCCCCAGCCAGAGCAGGTGGGAATGCACGCGGTGCAGTTCACTCCAGATAACGCGGAGGAACTTGGCGCGGTCCGGCACTTCCACGCCCATCATTTCCTCAATGCCCTGGCAGTAGCACATGGCGTGGATTTTGGAGCAGATGCCGCACACGCGCTCCACGATCTGCACCATCTGGTTGTAATCACGGATATCGCAGAGTTTTTCCAGACCGCGGTGCACGTAGCCCAGGGCGGGCAGGGCATCGACGACGATTTCGTCTTCCACGGTGAGCTTCAAATGGATGGGTTCGGGCAGCACGGGGTGCTGCGGGCCGAAAGGCAGAATAGTCTGAGCCATGGATGCGTCCTTCCTTTCGACTGATGGTTACTCGGCCGCAGCAGTCTTGCGCACCACGCCGAACTTGCAGAAGGGCGTGGTGGCGACTTCGTCGTCGAGGTACAGATGGTTGGCGAAGTTCAGGGCCAGGCCGTCAAAGCAGAGGCCAAACTGGTCCTGAATTTCGTTTTCCACAAGGAACGCGGCCAGGTACACACCGGAGATGGACGGCACGGGCGCGCCCTTGGGCACGGTGAGCCGCAAGTGTTCCATCTGCAGGTCCTTGTCGAAATGGTAGATGAGGTCGAACTCGTTTTCGTTCAAGTCCACGCAGGTGGCGGTGACGATGCGCCAGCCGGCGTTCTTGAGCTGCAGGACCTCCGCAACCAGGGTCTCTTTGGTGACTTGCTTGGTGGGAATGGGCATGGCTCAATCCTTAGGCGAGGGATTTTTCGGCGAATTTCTGCAGGCCGAGCACGACGCCGTCGATGATGGCTTCGGGCTTGGGCGGGCAGCCGGGCACGTAGGCGTCCACGGGGATAACCTTGTCGATGCCGCCGACAACATTGGGGGCCTCCCGGAACACGCCGCCGGAAAGGCCGCATGCGCCAATGGCGACCACGACCTTGGGGTGGGGCATTTGTTCGTAGAGATTGGCCAGCACCTTTTTGTTACGGTGGTTCACCGTGCCGCTGACGATGAGGATGTCTGCGTGCTTGGGGTTGCCCACGTTGACGATGCCGAAACGCTCCACATCGTACACGGGAGTGAGGCAGGCCAGGGTTTCGATGTCGCAGCCGTTGCAGGAGCCGCAGTCGAAGTGCATCAGCCAGGGGGATTTGATCCGTGAGGATTTGATAAAGTCAAGAATGGCTTGCATGGTGCGCCTCGCTACATGGTCAGGCTGAGCAGGTTGATGAGAGTGAGGGTCAGCCCCACAGCCCAGGCGGAAGTTACCATCCAGCGCCAGGTCATGCGCGAGGAGACGTTATCCACCAGAATTTCCGCCAGATACGTCAGGGCAACCAGAACCAGCATGCCCACGAAACTGGTGGACCAGAACAGGCTCACCAGGCCGAGGATGAGGATAACCTCGTAGAAGTGGGCGATTTCCAGGATGGCGAGGTACGGTCCGGAGAATTCCGTGTACACCCCGCGCACGATTTCCTGGTGGGCATGGGCGCTGGCGGAGATGTCAAAGGGCGACTTGCGCAGCTTGATGGTCAGGGCATACCCCAGCACCAAGAAGAGCAGGGGCAGCTTGAGCAGCATGGGCTCTTCCAGGGCGTAAATACCGCTGATCTTGAAGGTGCCCGTGTGCACGTAAATGCCTGCCAGCACCAGCACCAGCAGGGGCTCGTAGGTAAGCACCTGGATCAGTTCGCGCTGGGCGCCAATCTGGCTGTAGGGCGAAGGCACGCTCATGGCCCCGATGACCAGGAACACTGCGCCCACGGCCTGCACGAAGAAGATCAACAGCAGGTCGGACTGCATGAAGAACAACACCACGCTGGTGGCGGCGGCCACCAGGTACACATACGCGCAGAAGGCCTGCCAGCTGTTGTTCAGGAGCTTTTCCTTCCCCAGCAGTTTGGCCACATCGTAGAAGGGCTGCAGGATGGGCGGGCCCAGGCGGGACTGGATGCGCGCCGTGATGCGCCGGTCCAGGCCGGTAATGAGGCCGCCGAGGATGGGCGCCACGAACACGCCGACAACAAGGGCGAGCAGGAATCCGAGAATGCTCATCATGACTACAGACCTCCCACCACCAGCAGCAGCGCCAGCAGCACTGCGGCCGTGTTTACCCAGCAGGTCACTTTCCCTTCAGGAAGCAGCCTGGTGAGGTAGTAGTTCGCGTTTGCCACTTTCACCGGCTGGTTCACGGGGCCCACAAAGGAGTCGGGCGTCTGGGCGGTGCGGCTTTGGGCGCCAGCCAGGTAGATGGAGGCTTCCCGGGCGCCCTGGGCGTTTTTGAGCACGCGCAGGCCCAGGAACATGCCCACGATGAGGACGAGGAACAGCGGCGCCACGGGGAAGACGCCGGAATCCGCCCCCAGCATGCCCTTGGAAGTGACGTACGGCGCTTCGAACATGGCCTGGGGATTGGCCAGATTCACCATGTCGATCATGGGGACGATCAAGGCGGAGTAGATCCAGGGAGAGAGCAGAGAAAGCAGCACCGCGCCGCCGCACAGCGCCACCAGGGGGTATTTGGTGAGCTTGGGCTGTACTTCGGGGGTTACGCCGCCCTGCAGGGGGTGGCTCATGAGCAGGCCGGCCCAGCGCGCCCAGTACAGCAGCGTGATGGCGCTGCCCAGGGCCAGCATCATGATGACCGGCACGTTGGCCGCGGCGGACTCAATGGCCATCCACTTGCCCATGAGCATGCCGAAGGGCGGCAGGATCATGGTCAGCACGCCAATCACCGCCAGGGAGGCCGTCACCGGCATGCGCACGAACAGGCCGTGCATGTCTTCGATGTCCCGGCTTTCAATGCGTTGTTCGATGGTGCCCACGCACAGGAACAGCAGGGCCTTGGATACGGCGTGGAAGATGATGAGAAACAGCGCCGCCGCCGTGGCCGCAGGGGTGTTGATGCCGGCGCAGGCGATGATCAGCCCCAGGTTGCTCACCGTGGAGTAGGCCAGGATGCGCTTGGCATTGGACTGGCTCACCGCCAGCAATGCCGTGGCCAGGAAGGTGAACGCCCCAAAGAGCGCCACGTAGGTGGAGAGGGTTGTGTCCACGAATCCGGGGGCCATGCGCAACACCAGGTACACGCCGGCCTTGACCATGGTGGAGCTGTGAAGCAGGGCCGAGGTGGGCGTGGGGGCCACCATGGCGCCCAAAAGCCAGCTCTGGAACGGGGCCTGGGCGCTTTTGACAAAGGCGGCCACGCAGAGCAGGGCCATGGGCAGCATGGCGTAGCCCGCGCTGGGAGCCAGCTTGATGATTTCCTGGATTTCCAGGGAGCCGAGCATGTTTTGGAAGAACACCGCCCCCAGCAGCAGGGCCAGGCCGCCCATGCTGCCCAGGTACAGGGCCCGCACGCTGTTGTTGGTGGCTTCTTCGGTGCCATCGTGCCCGATGAGCATGTATGAGCACAGGGTGGTCAGTTCAAAGAAGAAATAGAAGGCCAGCAAATCGTTGGTCAGCACCAGGGCGTTCATGGTGCCCAGCAGCACCACCAGCCAGGCGAAGAACCGGGGCTGCCTGGAGATGGTCAGGTGCAGATGGTGCTCGTGGTTGTCCATGTACGGAATGGCATGGATACAGATGATGGAACCCACAATGCTGATGATGAGCACCAGCGTCAGGGACAGCGGATCGGCAACAAACGCCATGCTGGCCGCATGGTGATCCATCATGAAGGCTTCCAGCGCAAACAAGATCACCAGCTGCGCGCCAGCCAGGATCTTGATGCCCAGATGCTTGTGCTTCCAGCCAAGGAACAGCACAAAGCCCAGCAGCAGAAAATCTGCCAGTTGCGTCATGCTGGCCAGCGGCAGGCCGGCCATGGAGGTAAAGGAAGTCTCGAAGGGAACCTTGCCGATGAGCAGCAAGGAAGCCACAACCAGCAGCGCTCCCGTGACCACCACAACGGCGGAGCGCACCTGCTTGACCGGGACGACCGCACAGGCGATCGCCGCCAGAAATGGCAGGACTATCAAAATAAACATCAGCGTTGAATGCATACCGGCCCCTTTTGCGGACAAGCGTAAGGTTGGTTGCACACATGAAAACCACGGAAGCATCTCCGTGGCAGCCTCGCCAACACCCCTGATTTTGTTGCGGCAAAGTTACCGTTCTCCGGGCTGGTGTCAACTGAATTATCCACAGATTTTCGCGCAAATGCGGTGCAGTAAGGCACGTCGGCTCTCGATTGATTAATCAATCATTTTGCGAAACTTGCGGTCATTTTCTTGTGAGAAAAAGAACAATTAGCATCCACAGCAGGGTGTTGTTATCCACAGGCAAAATCGCCGGTTTTATGGAATACTAGAAAGTTGTGGAAAACTCGGGCCCGCGATGTGCCTTGTGCACCTTGACAGGGCCGCGCCTTGGAGGCATCCCCACCGGCTGGAGGGTTACTCATGTCCTTTTTCCACTGTTGGTTCCGTTCTGTTTTCGTATGCCTGATGGCGGCCTGGCTGGTGGCTGCCACGGTGCCCCAAGCCGCGGCCGCTGCGGCGGGCGAGGTGCGCCAGGTGCCCTTTGGCGCTGGCACCCTGGAATACGTGGAGGCAGGCCAGGGCGGCGTGCCCGTGGTGCTGGTGCATGGCTGGGCCTGTTCCTCGGAATTCTGGAAGGAACAGCTTGGGCCCCTGGCGGCTGGCCGTCGCGTGCTGGCCCTGGACCTGCCCGGCCACGGGGGGAGCCGTCCTCACCAGGCGTTCCTCCAGGACGTGGCTTCCCAGGAAGCCCTGGCTAAGGCTGTGCTGGCCGTCATGGATCATGCCGGCCTGGATCGCGCCGTGCTGGTGGGCCACAGCATGGGGGCCTCCATTATCCGTCGCGTGGCAGTGCTGCAGCCCCAGCGCGTGGCCGGCCTGGTGCTGGTGGACGGGGCCATCCTGTTCCCTCCCAAAAACCCGGCGGAAAGCGCCTCCTGGCGCGAAGAGATGGAGCGTTTTGCCGCGGAATTCGAGGGTGAGCAGGCCGATGCCACCACCATTTCCTTTGTGGGCGCCATGCATGCCCCGGCCACGCCCCAGGCTGTCAAGGACTGGGTGCAGGCGCGCATGCTGGCCACCCCAGTGGCCGTGCGCCATCAGGCCATGCTGGGCTTTGTGCGGGGTGCCCTGGACCCCCTGCCGCCCGTCCCTGTGCCCACCCTGGCCCTGTACGCGGCCTCCGAGGATACCCCGCCCAACCTGGAACCCCTGCTGCGGGAGAGCTTTCCGGCCCTGGAATACCACCTGCTCACGGGCCCGGGCCATTTTCTGATGCTGGAGGATCCGGCCCGCTGCAATGCCATGCTCCAGGCGTGGTTGGAAAAAGCCGTGCGCTGACGCGCCGTTGCCATTCGCTGATGGCGGCCCCTTTCGCACCCGTCTCTTTCAAGGTATAGAGTGACTGGCGGAAGGGGCCGGGGGGCGTCGGGATTCCCGCCCCGTTCCTTCCTTTCCCGGCTTTCCCCTCCTTACCTCCACGGTGGCGGCATGTTCCACTATCTCAAAGGCCATTCCAGCAAGGCTGGGAAACCCCCTGGCACGGTGGAGTACGTGGGGGAGGAGGCCGAGGCCCAGGTTGCAATCACTGTTATCACGTATTCAGAGCGCGAATTTTCCGTGGCCACCCCCGCCAGCCTGGAAGCGTGCGGCCGCCTGCGCGCGCCGGGCACCGTGTTTTGGGTGAACATGGACGGCGTGCACCACACCGGGGTGGTGGAGGAGGCCGGCCGCGTGTTCGGCTTGCATCCCCTGGTGCTGGAAGACATTGTTCACACCGAGCAGCGGCCCAAACTGGAGGACCTGGGAGACTACCTCTTCCTGGTGGTCAAGATGCTGCGCTGGGACGAGGCCGAAGGCCGCGTGGTGCATGAGCAGGTCAGCGTTGTGCTGGGTGAGGGGTTCGTCCTTTCCTTCCAGGAAGAAGCCCGGGGCGACGTGTTCGAGGATATTCGGACCCGCATCCAGGCCGGCAAGGGTCGCATTCGCAGGCAGGGGGCGGATTATCTGCTGTATTCCCTGCTGGATGCCGTGGTGGACAACTATTTTGTGGTGCTGGAAAAGGTGGGGGACGCCATCGAGGACATGGAAGAGGCCCTCCTGGAATCCGCCGACACCCTGCAACTGGAGGAGCTGCACGCCCTGCGGCGGGAGGCGCTTTTTCTGCGCAAGTACATCTGGCCCCTGCGGGAGATGGTGGCCCGCCTGGAACGCCAGGAGTCCGAACTCATTCACGATGGCGTCAAGCTCTACCTGCGCGATCTGTACGATCATGTGATCCAGGTCATGGACACCATCGAGACCTTCCGGGAAGTGCTCTCCGGCATGGCCGATCTGCACCTCACCAAGATCAGCCTCAAGCTCA
>JAIWOE010000170.1 GCA_020217165.1 Desulfovibrio sp.
AGCGAGCGCCTGGCCGCCTGCATGCAGTCCATCCCCGCCACCGGTGCCAGGGCCCTGGACCGCTGGGTGCAGATTGGCAGCTGCGCCGGCGAAAAGCATTTGTTGGTGCCCCAGGTGGCGTTCTGGGTGGAGCGACGCGGCGGCCCCATGGGCTCCGACCGCCCGGCCGGCGTGGTGCTGGATTTCTTTGTGGTCGATGTGCAGGAGCACTCCATTGTCGGCCACTTCCGGTATGCGGAATCCCAGGTCCCCCTTTCCGCCAACCTCCTGACCGTGGACAAATTCCTGGCCCGCAAGGGGCAGTTTGTCCTGGCCACGGACCTTGGCCGCGAAGGCGTGCAGCAGGCCGTGGCAAGGATGGGGCTGTAGACGATGCAGCTCTTTCCCGCCATCGACCTCAAGGACGGCCGCTGCGTCCGGCTCAAGCAGGGGCTCAAGGATCAGGTGACCGTGTTTTCCGATGACCCGGTGGCCATGGCGCGCCACTGGATCGGCCTGGGCGTCTCCTGGCTGCACCTCGTGGACCTGGACGGCGCTTTTGACGGCGCCCCCCGCAACCGGGGCATCATCGAGGCCATCTGCGCCCTGCCCGGGGCGCCCAAGCTGCAGCTGGGCGGCGGCATCCGCGATCTGGCCACCGCTGCGGCGTATCTGGACGCCGGCGTCACCCGGCTCATCATCGGCACCATGGCCCTCCAGGACCCCGACGCCTTCAAGGCCCTATGTCAGGCCTTCCCGAGCAAGATCGGCGTGTCCCTGGACGCCGCCGACGGTCGCCTGAAAACCAAGGGGTGGGTTGAGGATGCCGGCCTGACGGTGATGGAGGTCCTGCCCCGCCTGGAAGCCGACGGCGCGGCCTTTCTCATCTATACGGATATCAGCCGCGACGGCATGCACAGCGGGGTGAACTACCCGGCCATGGAAGCCCTGGTGCGCGCCACCACCTTGCCGGTGCTGGCCGCTGGCGGTGTGTCCACCCTGGAGGACCTCAAGACCCTGGCCCCCCTGGCCCCGCACGGGCTGGAAGGCGTCATCTCCGGCCGGGCCATCTACGAAGGCACCCTGGACGTGGCCGAGGCCCTTGCCTGGCTATCTGCCAGCAACGAGCGCACCTGACGCTGAAAAAAGTTCTGTGGATTCGGGGGAACCCTTTCAAATGAAAGGCTCCCCCGAGCACTCTTTGCCAAGGCATTCTGCCTGGGGGTGCCCCTCCCGGAACTAGATCGGGGCGGGTTACAACACTCCCAGCATCAGCCCCGCCGCCAGCCCCAGAAGCATGAAGCCCACCAGACGCCGCACGGTGTTGAGGGTTATCTTTTTCAACAGCCTGCCTCCAAAAAAGGCGCCCAGAAATGCAGACAGGGTGGCTGCCGCCAGCAGGCCCGCATTGCCGGCCACCATTTCCGATCCGGCCAGGCCGGCATAGACGGCCAATCGGGAAACATCCACCACACAGGCCAGCACCACACCCGTGGCGATAAACGCCTCCTTGTGCAACCCTGCCCCCAGCAAAAAGGCGCTGCGGAACGCGCCCTGGTTGCCGGACAAGCCGCCAAAAAAACCGCTCACCAACCCGCCCACCGGCAGCCAGGCAGCCGAATACACCGTACGCGAGCCCTGGGGCCGCAGCTCGCGCAGGGCAAAAAAGGCAATGAGTGCGCCCACCAGCAGCTTGACGGGGGTTACCGCCATGGTTTGCCCCAGCATGGAATACTCAACCCACGGCGCCAGATGCGCCACCCGCACCAGCACCCATGCTCCGGCCAGGCTGGCCAGCAAGGCCGGGATGCCGAAACGCAGGGTGACCTTCCAGTCCGCCGCCTTGCCGAACATGGCCAGCTTGAAGCAGTTGTTTGCAAAATGCACCACCGCCGTCAGGGCCACAGCTGTTTCCACTGGAAAGAATATGGCCATGACCGGCGTGAGCACCGTCCCCAGGCCAAAGCCGGAGAACAACGTCAACCCGGAAACCGCCAGGCTGGCCAGGCAAATAATCAGGTATTCCACCAGAACCTCCTCGTTGTATGATTACCTTGGCCATAAATAGCACAGTTGTGTGACGATCTCCATATCCATCCGAGTTCACCCGGCAAACGCCTTGCACTCCAATCAATCCATGTGTAAGGGAGTCTCATTTCCAGACGATGGCAAGGAGAGCCGCATGTCTGAGCCCGTAGCCCGTCCGCCGCGCAACCTTCCACGCGTGAGTGTGATTGGCGCGGGCCAATGCGACCCCGCCACCTACGCGGCAGCCTATGCCCTGGGCCAGGGGCTGGCCGGGCTTGGGGTTGCGGTGGTCACGGGAGGCCTGGGCGGGGTGATGGAAGCGGCCTCGGCCGGCGCACAATCCCGGGGAGGCCTCACCATTGGCATGCTGCCTGGAACCCGGCGGGAAGACGCCAACGCGTACGTGGAAGTTCCTGTAGTGACAGGACTATCCCACATGCGAAACGTCCTGGTGGTGCTCAACGGGGATGTGGTTGTGGCAGTGGAAGGGGGCTGGGGCACACTTTCGGAATTTGCCTTTGCCAGGAAAATGGGTAAGGTGGTTGTGGCCATGGGGAAATGGAGCACGCTCCCGGACGCGATTCCCGCGCAGGACGCTGCCTCAGCAGTGGCGCGGGTGCGCGAGACGCTGGGTTCGATGCTCCCAGACTGGGCGCCGCCGCATGCCTGGTGACGACGAGGAAGGTAACCGGATGGAAGTCTTATGGGCGCCGTGGCGTCTTGACTACATCCTTGGTCCCAAACCTGATGCATGCGTCTTCTGTTTGCCGGCGCACAGGAATGAGGACAGGGAGCGGCTGGTGCTGCTGCGTGGGCGGCATGCATTTGTCATCATGAACAAATTCCCCTATAACAATGGCCATCTCATGGTGACGCCGTATCGCCATGTCATGCGGTTGCAGGACTGCAATCGCGACGAGTGCAACGAGATGATGCAGCTGCTGCAAGGCTGCACCAGCATTCTCTGCCAGCACTTCAATCCGCAGGGCGTCAACATCGGCCTCAATCTGGGCGAAGCCGCCGGAGCAGGCATCCGCGAGCATCTGCATTTCCACCTCGTGCCTCGCTGGAACGGCGACTCCTCTTTCATGGCGGTCTTTTCGGAGACTCGGGTCATCCCCGAACATCTCCTCGCGACATATGACAGGTTGGCGCCCAATTTCCATCGTCTGGAAAAGGACCTTTTAGAGGAGGACCCCACATGCGGTTCATTCAAATTTTCTTCCTGATCATCCTGATTTTCTTCTTGATGATCATCTACGCCCAGAACATCCAGACCCTGCAGCAGACCATTGCCCTTGGCTATGACCTGCACTGGCATGCCTGGACCACCCCGCCACTGAAGCTGTACTTCTTCTTGCTGTTCTTCTTTGTGCTGGGCGCCTTCAGCGTGTTTTTCCTGCTGGTGTTCGAAACCCTGCGCTTCAAGGCCCAGGCCAGCCGCTACAAGAAGCAGGCTGCCAAGCTGGAAGCGGAAGTGAATTCCCTGCGCACCCTGCCCTCCGAAGACGCAGGCTTGGGAGCTCAGGGCGAAGAACACTCCTCCTAGCGGAGTATGCCTATGCGCTGGCGGTGGTGGCGATTTCCTTCGGCAGCCTTGCCGGGCCGGTCCCTGAGGCCAGCCATCGCCACGCCGCGGCAGTGGGGTGATCCTTCTGGTGCAGCCGGCGAGACCTCGTCGGCTGCACCCATCACCGCCTTCCCCATTCCTTCCCATGATGATCTCCAGGCCGTGCAGGACGAGCTGGCCCGCATGCTCACCCTGGACCCGGCCGCCATAGAACCCTGCTTTGCCCTGGCCGATCTGCACCGCGCCCAGGGTGACCCCCAGCGGGCCTTGACCGTGCGTCGCCGCCTGGCCCCCCGCCCAGGACTGGACAAGGGGCAGCGTGCCCGCCTGCATTACGAAATGGGCCGCGACCTCCTGCGCCTGGGCGAACCTGCCAAAGCCATGGAGGCCTTTGAGCTTGCCCAGTTGATTCTCCCCCGCAACGAAGCCGTGCGTCTGGCCATGGCCCACTGCAGCCTGCAGCTTGGCAAGGCCAGGGAGGCAGCCAAACTGTTTGCAGAGATAGGACGCAAGGATTTGCAGGCCCATGCCCTGGCCCGCTACGCCCAGGCCCTGCTGCTGGATGGAGAATGTTCCCATGCCCGCCGCCAGGCGTCCCGCGCCGCGGCCCTGGCCCCGACCCTGCCCGAGGGATGGCTGGTGCTGGTGCGGGAGGCCGCCGCGTCCCGCCATTGGAAACGCCTGGCCCTGCAGTTGCGCAAGGGCCTGGAGGCGATCCCCCCCCGGTTGCGTTTTGTGCTGCTGGAGGCCCTGCTCAATCCGGAGTCGCCCTGGCATGATCCTGGCAATCCCCCTCCGCTGCGTCCCTGCTGCCTGGGGCCCGCCAGCGTCTCCGATCGCGTCCATCCTGCCGCCAACCCCCTGCGATCCCAAGCGGAAGTGGTATTGGACATCATGATGGCCCAGGATGCCCCGGCGCCGCTTGATGCGGTGCTGTGCCACCTTGTGGCCTGCCTGTGCCGGGCCGGCAACCTGCAAGACACCGCCCAGGCCTGGCTGGAAAAGGCCCTGGTCCTGGACCCCACCTTCTGGCGCGCGCGCGTGGAGCTGGCCGCCCTGGTGCTACCGCGGCAGGGGCTGGAGGGAGAATTCCACGACTCCATGCATGTCCTCTTCTCCCTGCTGGCCGCCCAACCGCGTTTCTGCTGCGCCGCCTGCGGCCACCGGACCCACGTCCTGTTCTTCCAGTGCCCTCGCTGCCAAAGCTGGCGGCGCATCCAGTGCTGCCTGCACTAACGCCATGCCCAGCCCTGCCGCACCCACATGACACGACCTTCCCTGCCGCACGCCCACGCCGCCCCGCCCGCTGCCAACGCGCATCCACTCCCCAAACGGACCCCCATGTTCGAGCAGTACCTCTCCATCAAGGAGCAGTACCCGGACGCGCTCTTGTTTTATCGCATGGGCGATTTCTACGAGCTGTTTTTTGAAGATGCCGAAACCGCCGCCCGAGAACTCTCCATCACCCTCACCAGCCGGAATCCCAACGACGCCAACCCTATTCCCATGGCCGGCGTGCCGCACCACAGCGCCAAAGACTACCTGGCCCGCCTGTTGGAAAAGGGCTACAAGGTAGCCATCTGCGACCAGATGGAAGACCCCCGCCAGGCCAAGGGACTGGTCAAACGCGCCGTCACCCGGGTGCTGACCCCGGCCACGGTGCTGGATGACGAATCCCTGGACGCCAAGGAAGAAACCTTCCTGGCCGCCCTGGTCTGGAACGATCGCACGGACACCGGCGCCCTGGCCTGGGCCGAGTTCTCCACCGGCGAGTGGACGGGCTTTGAATCCAAAAAGGAGCAGGAACTCTGGCAGTGGGTGCACAAGCTGCGGCCCCGGGAGTTGCTGACCGCCGACGGCCCCGCGGCCCTGCACAAGGAAATGAAGGCGTTTCTGGACGAGGGCATCTCCCTGGTGCCCATGCCGGCCAAGGCGTACTTTGACCATGCCGGCGCCGCCGCCCGGCTGCTCAAGACCCAGGGCGTGGCAGATCTGGCCGTACTGGATCTGACGGACAAGCCCGAGCTGACGCGGTGTCTGGGCGCTATCCTGGCCTATCTGGAACATACCCAGCTCCAGGAGGCCACACACCTGGCCCCCTTTGCCCCCCTGGACCACTCCAGGCACGTGCTGGTGGATGAAATCACCGAGCGCAATCTGGAGCTGTTTCTCCGCCTGGACGGCAAAAAGGGTCCCGGCAGCCTCTGGCACGCCATCGACCGCACCATCACCCCCATGGGCGGCCGGCTGCTGCGGCAACGCATGCGCCAGCCCTGGCGGGAGATGACGCCCATCCTGGAAACCCAGGCCATGGTGGCCTTTTTTCATGAACAGGATGGCCTGCGCCAGGAAATTGCCCAGACCCTCAAGGCCGTGGGGGATCTGGAACGACTCTCCACCCGCGTCTGCCTGGGCCGGGCCATGCCGCGGGACCTCGTGGGCCTGCGCCAGAGCCTGGCCAGCCTGCCTCGCCTGCGCGAACTGCTGACCGCGGCCCCCCCGCCCCCTGCCCTGGCCAGGCTGCTAGACCGTTGGGACGACCTGGGTGACTGCTTCGACCTCCTGCAGCGCGCCCTCACCGATGCACCGCCCCCCACCATCACCGATGGCGGCCTCATCCGTCCGGATTTTCAGCCCGATCTGGCCGAACTGGCAGACCTGGCCGACCATGGCGAAGAAAAGCTCAAGGAGCTCTTGGCCAGAGAGCAGGCCACCTACGGCCTGCCCCGGCTTAAACTGGGGCACAACCGCGTGTTCGGTTCTTATTTCGAGCTGCCCGCCGCCGCCAGCAAGCAGGCTCCTCCTCACTGGGAACGCCGCCAGACCCTGGCCAACTGCGAACGCTACGTCACCACAGAACTCAAGACCCTGGAGCAGAAGCTCCTTGTGGCCACGGAACAGCGCAACGCCCTGGAGCACAAACTCTTTCTGGAGATCCGGGACCGGATGGCCCAGGCCCGGCCCCGTCTGCTGTTCATGGCCGACGCCCTGGCCGGCATCGACTACTGGCAGGCCCTGGCCGAGACGGCCCGCCGCTGGGACTGGACCCGCCCCACCCTGCACGATGGCCTGACCATCCGCATCACCGCCGGCCGGCATCCTGTGGTGGAAGCCGTGCAGGGGGCCTCCGGCTTCATTCCCAACGACCTGGACCTGGATGACGACCGGCGGATCCTGCTCATCACCGGGCCCAATATGGCTGGCAAATCCACGGTGTTGCGCCAAACTGCCCTCATCGTCCTGCTGGCCCAGATGGGCGGCTACGTGCCGGCACGGGAGGCGCGCATCGGCCTGGTGGACCGCATCTTCTCCCGCGTGGGGGCCTCGGACAACCTGGCCCAGGGGCGCTCCACTTTCATGGTGGAAATGACCGAGACGGCCCGCATCCTGCGCCAGGCCACCCGGCGCAGTCTCGTGATCCTGGACGAGATCGGCCGTGGCACCGCCACCTTTGACGGCCTAGCCCTGGCCTGGGCCGTGGTGGAGGATCTGGCTCGCCGTCAAGGCGGCCTGCGAACCCTCTTTGCCACCCATTACCATGAGCTGACCTCCCTGGAAGGCCGCATCCCCGGCGTGCGCAACTGCAACATTGCCGTGAAGGAATACGGTGGGGAGATCCTCTTCCTGCGTCGCCTGGTGCCCGGGCCGGCGGACAAAAGCTACGGTGTGGAAGTGGCCCGCCTGGCCGGTGTGCCGCCGCGGGTGGTCCATCGGGCGCGTGAGCTGCTGCAATTGCTGGAAAAGCAGGGCGGCGAGGGCCGGGCTAAATTTGTGGAGCAGATGGCCTGCCCGGCAATGCTGCCGGGCATGGAGCCGCCCCCCCTGCCCACCTCCCCTGCGCCGGCTCCGTCGCCGGAAGCCCTGGAACTCCGCAAGGCATTGCAGTCGCTGGAAGTGGAACACCTTACTCCCGTGCAGGCCCTGACCCTGCTGCACGACTGGAAAATGCGCTGGGGCAAGCCCGGGGCCTAAGTCATACTCCCCTCACAATACGGACGCCCCCCCTGCCCGGCACCTTTGGATCACCTGGCACGGAGGGGCGTTGCTGCCCGCCGACATGATTTGCTCCGCTAGAATGGCAATGAATTCGAGGACATCAACCAGAACGCCGGCGCCCACAGCCCCACGGGCACCCACAAGATGAGGGACCACGCCACCAGTTTGCCGCTCAATTTGCCGTGAACGCCAGCCAGACCTCAAGGGTCAGCACTGTGTACCCCAGGCAGGCCAGAGCCAGATAGTTGCTGGGGGCGATGAGCCGTGTGCCATCGGCCAGCAGGGGCCCCCCGGTAAAAAACAACACCATGTAAATGAAGGAAATCATCGCCACCGTCAGGCCCACGTTGCCCACGGAGCGCAGGTCCTGCAGCCGGGTCAGCAGGGCA
>JAIWOE010000171.1 GCA_020217165.1 Desulfovibrio sp.
GGGGGGGTGGTGCCGGAAATTGCCTCCCGCGAACATTTGCGGGTGCTGCCACAGCTTTTTGAATCGCTGTTGCAGCGCACGGGGGTGGCGGCGGCATCCATCTCCGGCGTGGCCGTGGCGCGCGGGCCGGGGTTGCTCGGCGCCTTGCTGGCCGGCGTGAGCTTTGCCAAGGGGTTGGCCCTGGGCCTGAATGCCCCGCTGGTGGGGGTAAACCATCTGGAAGCGCACCTGCTGGCCGCCGGGCTGGAGCAGGAATTGCCCCTGCCGGCCATCGGGCTCCTGGTGTCCGGCGGGCACACGGAACTGGTGCGCATGTCGCCCGGCCAGAGTGTCTATCCCGCATTCACCATCCTGGGTCGGACCCTGGACGACGCCGCCGGCGAAGCCTTTGACAAGTGCGCCAAGGCCCTGAACCTGCCATACCCCGGAGGGGCCTGCCTTGATGGCCTGGCCGCCCTGGCTCCGGCGGGGGGTGATTCGCAGCAGGCACCGTCGCCCTTTACCGTGCCCTATGTGGACAACGACAATCTGGATTTCAGCTTCAGCGGTCTGAAAACCGCCGCTATGGCGGCCATCCAGAAACAGCCCACCCTGCGCCGCGTGGCCCTGTGCAGCGTGGAGGAGGCCCTGGAGGCCGGTGGACGCGAGCCGGCCCTGGCACGCTTTTGCGCCCAGTTCAACCTGGCCGTGGCCAGGGCCCTGGAAGTCAAGACTCGTCGCGCCCTGGAGCGGCACCCGGACGCCCGCGCCCTGGTGCTGGCCGGCGGGGTGGCGGCCAACCGCCTGGTCCGCACCCTCCTGGACACCCTGGCGGCGGAGTGTGGAGTGGCCTTTGTGGCTCCGGCGCCGAGCCTGTGCACGGACAATGCGGCCATGGTAGCCCATGCCGGCGGGTTGCTGCTGGCTTCCGGCCGCCGGCATCCCCTTTCCTTGGAAGCCATCCCCCGCGGCCGTGCCGTCCCTGCGGATTTTGTGCCTGTGTGCTGACATCCATGCCAGCTGACGGGGTTTTTCTTGACATGGAATGCGCCTGCCACTAGGTTGCTGTCTGGTCGGAAGACGAGAACTCGCCTTCCGGTTCAACCAATTGTCCATTACGATGCTGGGGCTTAGGCTCCGCACAACCGAACATACCACTTGCCGTCGAAGGAGAAAATCATGGCACTTCAGGTGACCGACGCGAACTTCGAAGAAGAAGTGTTGAAATGCGACTTGCCTTCTCTGGTAGACTTCTGGGCCCCTTGGTGTGGTCCCTGCCGCGCCATGGGTCCTGTGATTGATGAAATGGCTCAGGAATATGCCGGCACGGTGAAAATCGCCAAGATGAATGTGGACGAAAACCCCGCCACGCCCAGCAAGTACGGCATTCGTGCCATCCCCACCCTCATCCTGTTCAAGGGCGGGGAAGTGGTGGAGCAGATCACCGGCGCTGTGTCCAAGAGCAGCATCAAGGAAATGCTCCAGTCCAAGGCGCTGTAACCATTATACGCAGCAGGCGTTATGAAAAGCTATGACTGCGTTGTCATAGGGGGCGGTCCTGCCGGGATTGCGGCCGCCCTCTACCTTTTGCGCGGTGGCGCCAAGGTGGCCATGGTGGAAAAGCTCTCCCATGGCGGGCAGACCCTGCTCACCGAAGAGATTGAGAACTACCCGGGATTCCCCAACGGAATCAAGGGGTACGAACTCGCGGATCTCTTTCATGCCCACCTGGAAAAATACCCACACGATTTGTTTCGTGATGAGGTGCGCACCATTGAGCCGGAGCCTGGGCGCCACCGGGTGCTGGTGGGTGATGAATGGCTGCAGGCTCGCTCCATCATCATCGCCTCCGGCGCGGCGTACAAGCGCCTGGGACTGCCCCGGGAAGAAGCTTTCGTCGGCCGAGGGGTTTCCTTTTGTGCCCTGTGCGACGGCAATTTCTACCGTGGCGAAGAAGTGGCCGTGGTGGGAGGTGGGAATGCGGCGCTGGAGGAAAGTCTGTACCTCTCTCGCATAGTCAACAAGGTACACCTTATCCACCGCCGGGATGCCTTCCGGGGAGAACGTTGCTTCCAGGACCGCTGCATTGCCGATCCCAAGATCAACATCATCTACAATACCGTGGTGGATGATCTGGTGGGGACGAACAAGCTCGAAGGCCTGAAGCTCACCAACGTCAAGACCGGAGAATCCTCCATTTTGAATGTCGCCGCCATGTTCGTGTTCATCGGGTTCGCGTCCCAGGCCAAATTCGTGCCTCCGACCCTGGATGTGGACAAGGACGGCTTCATCCATACCGACGTGGAAATGCGCACCAACATCGAAGGCATCTTCGCTGCTGGTGACGCCCGCGCCAAACTGTGCCGTCAGGTGGTCACTGCAGTGGGCGATGGCGCCACGGCAGCACACTCTGTCCAGCTTTATCTGGGATAACTATGCGCCACCTTGCTTTGCGTTTGCGCGCGGCCTTGTTCGCGCTGGTCGTGCTGACGGGCTTGTCCGGTCTTGCCGGTTGCGGCATCATTGATACGCTCTACCTCCCCGTGTCCGAGGATACAGCCCAGGAACTCTGGGAGGCTGGCAACGACGCCATGAATGCCACGGACTATTATACCGCGGCCGTCTACTTCACCAAGCTCAAGGACCGCTTCCCCTTCAGCCCCTACACGGTGCGGGCGGAGCTGGCCCTGGCCGACGCCTACTTCCTGGATAAGCAATACCTGGAGGCCATGGGGGCGTACCTGGAGTTCGAGAACCTGCACCCGCGCCACCAAGAAATCCCGTACGTGCTATTCCAGATTGGCCGGTCGGGGTTGAACACCTTCACCAGCATCGACCTGCCCCAGCAGCCAGTGGCCGAAGGCTTGGAGTATCTGGAACGCCTGGTGGAGCAGCATCCGGACTCCCCCTATGCGGCGGAAGCCATCAAGCTCATTGCCCAATGTCGGGAGATCCTGTGCAAGCGCGAGCTCTTTGTGGCGGATTTCTACTTCCGCACCGAGCAGTACGGCGGCGCCTGGCGACGCTACCAGTATGTGATGGAAAACTTCAAGGAATTGAGCGAATTGACTGAATACGCCCGGCAGCAGTCCGAGCTTTCCTACCTGCGCTTCCAGCAAAGCCAGTCGGAAAAGTCCCGGCGTAAAGAGCAGGGGCATTGGAAGGACGAGTTTTTCTCCTGGCTCTGATGGCCACCTGGTCGTTGCGGTGAGGGAACCATACTTTCTGGAGGGGTCCGAATGCTCGACGATGTCATGCTGCCCGAATGGATGCAGGAGCGCCTCGTCTCCGACGAGGCCTTTGCGGACGCCTATCACGAAACGATGCCTCACCGCCGCGCCCTGCTCAAGGCCACCATCGCCCGGCTGCACGCTCTGCTGGGTGAACGCCGCATCACCAGCCGTTCCACGGCCACGGCCCTGGATACCGGCATGCGCGCCATCACCTGGGAGCTGCGTCTGGATACCCTGGTGGTGACGCTGCCCCCCGGGTTCTCCAGTCCTTCCAGGTTGCTGGCAACCATCGTGCCAGCCCAGCTGGCCGGGGTGCGGGAGATTCTGGTGGTCTGCCTGCGGCCCGAGTCGGATGCTGACCAGTCCACAGAAGAAACGGCCATTTCCCCCGCCATCCTCGCGGCCCTGGAACTGGCCGGCGTGGAAACCTGTCTGGACCTGAGCCTGCAGGAATTTCGCACGCTGCCTGCCTTGCTGGAAGAGTCCGGGCAGTGGGGTTCCTTCATCACCCTGGAGACAGGCTGTACCTTCATTGCCGATTTCATGTCCATCAGTGCGGACTCCTTGGAAGTGCATTGCTGGTTTGACGATGCAGAGAGCTTCTCCCTGGACGATTTGCGTTGGCTATATGGGGACGACGCCGCGTTGATCTGCTGGGGCTCGCCGCCGGACCCCCTGCCCGAAGGCGTGCAGCGCGGCCCGGAAGAATATGAGGCGTTTCAGGAAGTGGACAAATTCCTGGCCCTGGCCCCCGAAGACCGCCTCAAGGAGATTTCCACCTCAGCCCACCTTGCCTGCTCTGCCGAGGCCCTGGGGCTGTGGCTGTGGCCGGGCCTGACCCCGGACGCCTTCTTCGCTGCCCGACGCATCGTCATCGGGTAGGGTGGCGGTTCGCCCATGGCCCCACGTTCCACTGCCTTGGCGCGGGTGCGCAATCTGGGCATCATCGCCCATATCGATGCCGGCAAGACCACCCTTTCCGAGCGCATCCTCTTTTACACACACAAGATTCATCGCCTGGGGGAAGTCCATGAAGGCACCGCCGCCATGGATTACCTCCCCGAGGAGCAGGAGCGCGGCATCACCATAGTTTCCGCCTGCACCACGGTGCAGTGGAAGCAGCATGTCCTCAACCTCATTGATACCCCCGGCCATGTGGATTTTACCATCGAGGTGGAACGCGCCCTGCGCGTGCTGGATGGCGCCGTGGGGGTCTTCTGCGCCGTGGGCGGCGTGGAGCCGCAGTCCGAAACCGTCTGGCGGCAGAGCGAAAAATTCAACATCCCCAAGCTGGCCTTCATCAACAAGATGGATCGCCCCGGCGCCGACTTTGCCGCCGTCCTGGCACAGCTGGAATCCATGCTCCACGCCAGGCCGCTGCCATTGCAGATTCCCTGGGGCCGCGAGCAGGATCTGCACGGGGTCATTGACGTGGTGGGCATGCAGGCCTTGGTCTTCGACCAGGGCAGCCACGGCGAGCAGGTGGAAGTGCTGCCCCTGGATGCGGAAACCCTGGCCCTGGCCCTGCCCTGGCGTGAACGGTTGGTGGAAACCCTGGCCGAGGCGGACGAGACCCTGCTGGATGATTACCTGGCTGGCCGCACCTTGGAGGTGCCCCGGCTGCAAGCCCTCATCCGGACCGGCACCCTGGCCCGGCAGTTCACCCCCGTCTTTGCCGGTTCCGCCCTACGCAACATAGGGGTGCAGCCCCTGCTGGATGGGGTGGCCGCCTACCTGCCCAGCCCCCTGGAGGCCCCCAGGGCCGAAGGGATGGACCTCCTCAGCCGCAAAAAAGTCTTGTGCGATCCGTCCCCCACCGCCCCCCTGGCCGCTCTGGTGTTCAAGCTGCAGGTGGAATCCGGTCACAGGCTGGCCCTGCTGCGGCTGTATTCAGGCACCCTGCGCGAAGGGGATGTGGTGTGCAACACCATCCAGGGCAAGGACGAACGCGCCCAGCGCATCTTCCATCTGCATGCGGACCATCGGGAGCAGCGCCGCGAGGCCGTGGCCGGGGAAATTGTGGGCGTCATGGGCCTCAAATTTGCCAAAACTGGGGATACCCTTTGCGCCAAGGACCATCCCATCGTCCTGGAGCGTATTGCGGAGTATCAGCCGGTGATCTCCATGGCCCTGGAGCCTCGCAATGCCGACGAAACCGCCCGCCTGGACGAGGCCCTGGAGAAGTACCTGGCCGAGGATCCCACCCTGCGGCTGGAGATTAACGAGGATTCAGGCCAGCGCCTGGTGTCCGGCATGGGCGAGCTGCACCTGGATGTGCTGCTGGAACGCATGCGGCGGGAGTTCAACATTGCTCCCCGCGCCGGCTCGCCCCAGGTGCTGCACACGGAAACCGTCACCGCGGCTGCGGCGGGCCATGGGGTGTTTGATCGTGAGCTGGGAGACATTCGCCACGTGGGCGAGGTGCGTCTGCTGGTGGAGCCCATGACACGGGGCGCCGGCAACGTGGTGCGTTTTGAAGTGGATGTGACCTCCTGGCCGGCCCCATTGGTGGAGGCCGTCTCCCAGGGGATTGATGACGGGCTGCAAAGCGGCGTGCTCCAGGGATATCCCGTGCGCGACGTCAAGGTGCGCATTACCGAACTGGCCCGGCGAGATGGGCTGGGCACCGCTCCCGGATTTCACATGGCTGCCCAGGCTGCCCTGCGGGAGGCCCTGCGTGCGGCAGGCCCGCGGATGCTGGAACCGGTCATGCGTGTGGAAATAGCCCTGCCTGATGAATATGTGGGCGAAGCCGTGGGGCTGCTTGGCGCCAAGGGGGGGCGTGTGGAGAACATTCTGGACCGCGGGGGACAAAAAGTGGTGCAAGGCCTGGCTACCATGGGGAGATTGTTTGGCTTTTCCACGGCGTTGCGTTCCGCAACCCAGGGACGTGCCGGCTTGACCATGCAGTTCCTCCGGTTCGACACCCTGGACTGATGCTGCCCGTCATGGCCCTCATGCAAGAACCACATCACGAAGTTCCGCCGGCAGTATCTTCCGCTGGCAACGGCAATGGCGCCGCCCGTCGGCATTCCTTCCTCGGCCGCAGCAAACGCTTTGTGCGCCATTCGTGGCTCAAGATCCTGCGGCTTAAAACCTCGGCCCATTCCATCGCCATGGGTGCGGCCATCGGCATATTCATCGGCTTTCTGCCCATCATCCCCTTCCAGTCCGTGGCGGCCATTGCCCTGGCGTTTCTGTTCCGGGCCAACAAGTTTGCCGCCTGGCTGTTCACGTTCATATCCAACCCCGCGAACATGGTGCCTTTTTATGCCATGCTCTTTTTTGTGGGGAAATTTATCACACCCTTCGACGGGTTGGAGTTCGATCCCCACAATCTGGCCCTCAAGGAACTTGCGGAAAAGGGCGTGGAGTTTCTGGCCGTGATGTTTGCCGGCGGCTTGGTCATGGGCATACCGGGGGCGGTGGTCACGTATCTCATCGTGCTCAATGCCGTGCTGGGGTATCGCAAGCGTCGCGCCGCCCGGCTCATGCGCCGCATGCATGCGGAATATGAAGAGAGCGGGGTGGAATAGTCGGCCATGCCTGCTTCCTTCGCTTCCAGCACCTCTCCCCGGGCCAAGAAATCCCTGGGACAGCACTTTCTGCATGATGTAAACACCGCGCGTCGCATCGCCGGCCTGCTGGACATCCAGCCCCACGAGACGGTGCTGGAGATCGGCCCTGGCACGGGCGCACTGACGCGTCACCTCCTGGCCGCGGGACCACGACAGCTCCTCTGCCTGGAAAAGGACCGCGACCTTGCGCCGAGGCTCAAGGCGTCCCATCCAGACGCGGACATCATCCTCATGGATGCCATGCAGGCCCCCTGGGAACGCCTGGGGACGGCCTGCCCGGGGGTGAAGATCGCCGGGAATCTGCCCTACAACGTCGCCTCGCCCATGATGTGGGAGTGCATTTCCCGAACGCCGGGGTTCGAGCGCGCCGTGTTCATGATCCAGAAGGAGGTGGCCAAACGCATTGCCGCCGCGCCAGGAGGCAAGGAGTACGGGGCATTGACGGTCTGGCTGCAAGCCTTCGCCACCGTGGAGTACGCCTTCACCGTGGGTCCCGGGGTGTTCTCTCCACGTCCCCAGGTGGATTCCGCAGTCATCGTACTTCGGCCCAGGCCATTGAATTATCAGGCCCTTGCCCCGGCGGGCCCCGGAGAACTTGCGGAAGTGGTGCGACGGAGTTTTCAACAGCGCCGCAAGCAATTGGGAACAATATGGAGAGGTTATATTGACGAGCCCCTGGCGGCCATCCTGGAGACAGCTGGGATTTCCCTCACGGCGCGGCCGGAAACCCTCTCCATTAACAATTTCCTCACCCTGGCAAAATGCCTGGGACCGCGCATTGCGCCTTGACTTGGCTTGGAAAATCCTGTTTTAGAACTTCATTGCGCACGCCGCACAAGGCCTCCGTTTGGGAATGCGCCAAGGCGAAGGCGGAATGAAACGATACTCGGGTTCCGGGCAGGGGATGTCAGCACTGCATGGAACACGTGGCTTGGTGGTGGTAAAGGGCAGGGGGGCAAAACCTTGGCCGGCACATGCCTGCGATTGTCGCAGCATGGATTGTTGCCGCCAGGGCTGGAGGCCCCCAGGGTTGAACCAGGAGAGGAGTAGTCTCATGACCAAGGCTGATCTGGTGGAAAAAATGGCAGAAAAGGCGAACCTGACCAAGGCCAATGCGGAGCGGGCCTTGAATGCCTTTCTGGAATCTGTTGAAGCCACGCTGGTGA
>JAIWOE010000172.1 GCA_020217165.1 Desulfovibrio sp.
ACCGCCTTTGCCCGCAAGGAAGCCCAGGTGCTGGTGGGCACCCAGATGCTCTCCAAGGGGCACGACTTTCCCGATGTGACCCAGGTGGTGGTGGCCGATGCGGACATGGGCCTGAACCTGCCGGATTTTCGCGCCGCCGAACGCACCTTCCAGCTCTTGATGCAGGTGGCGGGCCGGGCAGGGCGGGGGCACAAGCCCGGGCGGGTGGCCATCCAGACGCGGGATGCCTCGCACTATTGCTTCGAGTATCTCAAACGGCACGATTATCAGGGGTTTTTCGAGGCGGAAATCGAGCGCCGCAAGAAATGGCGCTACCCGCCCTTCGTCAAGCTCGGCCTGGTGCGGGCCAGTTTTCCGGCGGAGTGGGAAGGGCATGCCGCCGCCCTGGCCGCCCTGGCCGGCCGCTCCCGCGAGGCGGGCCGCGAGCATGGCGTGCAGGTCATGGGGCCGGCCCCTGCGCCCCTGCCCATGCTCCAGGGCCGCAAGCGCTTCCATCTGCTGCTCAAGGGGGAGGACTGGGGCCGCCTGCGCGCCGTGTTCGCCGCCCTCAAACCCCTGCAGGACGACACCCTCCGCCTGTCCCTGGATCTGGACCCCCTTGATATGATGTAAAAAAAGGAATGATGCAGGGGGGATGTCCGGACAAGGGGCGGGAGAATATATGCCTTTTCATCAGCAACCACCCATTTTTCAGGAGTATTCCCGTGACACACGCCCCCTCGTGGGATCTCGGTTCGTATTTCCCGGCCTTTGACGGCCCGGCCTATCGCGACCATCTGACGGCAGTGCAGGCCGGCCTGGAGCAGTTGAATGCCCGGGCCGAGGCCCTTGCCCCCGCAACGCCGGACACCCTGGATGCCTGGGTTGAGTTCCTGCTGCAGCACGAGACCGTGCTGGCGGACTACTCCCACATGGCGTCTTACCTGGGCTGCCTGACCGCGGCGGACAGCCTGCACGAGGCCTACAAGCAGGCCCAGGCCGGATTCGCCAGACTGGGCGCGGCGTACAGGAAGGTCTTTGCCCCGGTGATGGAAGCCCTGCGCGCCACCTCGGACGAGGCGCTGGAGGCCCTCATTGCCCGGCCGGAGCTGGAGGGGACAGAGCACTTCCTGCGCACACTCAAGGAAGAGTCTCGCCGGACCATGGCCCCGGAACTGGAGCGTCTGGCCGCGGAGTTGTCCGTGGACGGCCTGGGGGCCTGGAGCCGCCTGTACAATGAAGTCAGCGGTCGGCTGACCTTCCGCATGCCCGGGAATGAGGCGCCGGTCCCCATGGCCCAGAAGCGCAGCCTGCTGGAGGATCCTGACCCGCAGGTCCGCAGGCAGGCCCTGGAGCAATCCAACCTGGCCTGGGAAGGCATGGCCCACGTGGTGGCGGCCTCTTTGAACGCCATTGCCGGCACGCGCCTCACCCTCAATGCGCGCCGGGGCATCGATTCCATCATCGACGTGGCTCTGTTCGACGCCGCCATGGAACAGCGGGACCTGGACGCCATGTGGCAGGCCGTGGAATCGCATCTGCACCTGCCCTGGGACTGGCTGCGCTGCAAGGCCCGCTGCCTGGGCCAGGAGCGCCTGGGATTCCAGGATCTCATGGCCCCCATCCCCCAGGCCGAAAGCCGCGTGTACAGCTGGGATGATGCCGTGGGCACCATCCTTGGCGCCTTCGACCGCGGCTATCCCGCCCTGGCCGATTTCTGCCGGCAGATGCTCAAGGCCCGGCACGTGGAGGCGGAACAACGCCCCGGCAAACGCCCCGGGGCATTCTGCACCACCTCCCTCAAAAGCCGCGAGTCCCGCATCTTCATGACGTTCGGCGGTCGGCATGGTGATGTGCAGACCCTGGCCCACGAGCTGGGCCACGCCTTCCACGGCCGCGTGCTGGCCGGCACCCGGCCCCTGGCCAGCCAATATCCCATGACCCTGGCCGAGACGGCCTCCACCTTTGCCGAGCGCCTGCTGCAGGACGCCATCCTGGCCGATCCCGAGACACCGGCCGGACAGAAGCTGGGCATTCTGGCCTCCCGGTGCGACGATGCCGCCATCTTCCTGTGCGATATCCGCATGCGCTACCTCTTTGAGAAGGCCTTTTATGAAGAGCGCGCCGCGGGGGAGGTGCCCATCTCCCGCCTGAAGGAACTGATGCTCATCGCCCAGGACCAGGCCTTCGGAGATACCCTAGATCCCGCCCAGCGCGATCCGCTTTTCTGGGCGTCCAAGTTGCATTTTTACATTGCCGGCGTCTCGTTTTACAACTTCCCCTACACCTTCGGGTACTTGTTGAGCCTTATCCTCAGCGAACGCGGCCGGGCCAGGGGCGCGGCATTCCATGCGGCTTACGAGGCCTTCCTGCGCGATACCGGCTCGGGCAAGGCCGCAGCCGTGGTGCGGCGCAGCCTGGGGGACGACATCGGCCAGCCGGCGTTCTGGGCCGAGGCCATGACCGCCATCGCCCGGGATCTGGATCAGATGCGCCACCTGCTGGCCGAGGCCGGCGCGTAAGGCGCGCAGATGCTCTCGTGCAAGCGTAGAGGAGTCTTTCCGTGTCTTCGTATCCTTCCTCGCCCGTGGAACTGGTGCTCTACCAGCCGGAAATTCCGCCCAATACGGGCAATATCTCCCGCCTGTGCGCCGCCACGCAAACCAGGCTGCATCTCATTGAGCCCCTGGGGTTTTCCATTGATGACCGGCAGCTCAAGCGCGCCGGGCTGGATTACTGGCCCAGCGTGCCCCTGGCCGTATGGCCTGGCTGGGAACCTTTCCGGCAGCTGATGCAGGGCCGGCGGCTCATCGGCACCTCCAGCCGTACGGGGGCAACGCACTGTCGCTTCCCCTGGCAGCCCGGGGACGTCATCGTGCTGGGGCCGGAAACCCGGGGCCTGCCGGCGTCAGTGCAGGCGGAGCTTTCGGCCATGGTGCGCATCCCGGTGTATGAGACGGTGCGCAGTCTGAATCTGTCCACGGCGGCGGGCATCTTGCTGTATGAAGCCCTGCGGTGCACGGGGTGGATGCCTGGGGAGGCAGTGTGACAATCTGGTGACAGATGGTGAAAGGACGGGAAGTTGTTGACACATGGGCAATTGTCACACATTCGTCACAATGCAACCATGCTTTCGTCACCTGCCGCATGGTTTACACTGACTGAATATCCCTGGAGGATTCCATGCAGAAGGATGTGGTGCTCATCGTGGAAGACGATGAAGACATCTTGCAGCTCCTCACCTACAATCTGGAGAATGCAGGGTTCGAGGTTCTGACCTCGGCCGACGGGTACGAGGGCATGAACCTTGCGCGACGGCACAACCCCAACCTCATTCTCCTGGACATCATGCTGCCCAACGTGGACGGCTTTGAGGTCTGCAAGGAGCTCAAGCGGCGGCCGGAAACGGCCGGCATTCCCGTGATCATGCTCACCGCCAGGGGGGAGGAGGTGGACCGCATCGTGGGGCTGGAGCTGGGGGCGGACGATTACGTGGTCAAGCCCTTCAGTCCCCGGGAACTGCTGCTGCGCATCCGGGCCATCATGAAGCGTGTCAAAAGTGAAGACTCCTACCGCACCCAGTGGCGCAAAAACGGTCTGGTGGTGGATCTGGAAGCCCACAAGGCCGTGGTGGACGGGGTGGAAATGCAGCTCACGGCCACGGAGTTCAAGCTGTTGGCAGAACTGGTCAAGCGTCAGGGCAGGGTGCAGACGCGCGATCAGTTGCTCAACACCGTCTGGGGCTACGAGTTCGAAGGCTATGCCCGCACCGTGGATACCCACATCCGCCGCCTGCGCCAGAAGCTGGGCCCTTACGCCAAGTACGTGGAGACCGTGCGGGGCGTGGGGTATCGCTTCAAGGAATAGGCGGGCAGGCGGGTCTATGGACTTAGGGGTGGGCATGTCCTTTCGGACCCGGCTGTTCATCGCGTTTTTGTTGGTGGTGGCCCTGGGGGTGCTGCTGCCGGCGGGGTTGTACCACTGGCTGCACCTGCGTGAATTTGCGCAGGAAATGAAAGTGGATGCCCGGTTCGCCGCCACCGTGGCGGCGGATGTGCTGCGCCACGAGGCCGAACAGGCAGATGTCGAGGGCGTACGCCGGCGCATGGACGTCTTTGGTCGCGCCACCCACTTGTACCTGCGTGGGGTGAACGCCTCGGGCGAGGTCTGGCTGGAAACCGTCGTGTCCAACGCCACGGCGGCGCCATCGGGGCAGGGGACGCAGCAACTGGGGCGCCGGCTGAATGCCCTGCTGCAGCAGCCGGCCAATGTACGGATCTTTCAGGATACCGGAGTCCTGCAGCAGGGGGATGCCGCCTTTGCCCGCATCGCCCTGGACCTCACTCCCATGGACCCCACCGTGCCCACCGCCGGCTGGCTCCTGGTGGGGACGGTGCACCCCGAGGCCCAGGCCCGGCTGGACAGCATCCTGCTCATCATGGGGTGCGCCGCCGTATCCGCAGGCATTCTGGCCCTGGGATTCCGCATGGCCATGGTGCGCTGGCTGTGCAGAAGGCTGGAGGAAACCGCCGCCGTGGCCCGAGCCATCGGTGCGGGAGACCTCAAGCAGCGCGCCCCGCGTTTTGACAGCAAGGAGCTGGACGATCTGGCCATGGCCATCAACCGCATGGCCGACGGCATTGCGGCGCAGATACGCACCATCACCGAGCAGAAAACCCAGCTGGAAACGGTGCTCAACTCCATGCGCGAGGGGGTAATGGTCATCGACCGGCAGTGTCGCATCACGGCGGTGAACCGCGCCATGTGCGAGATTTTTCCCGATGCGGAACATGCTGTGGGCCGCAGTCCCTTGGAAGTCGTCCTGTCTCCGGAGCTGCAGCAGGCGTGCGAGGAGACGGTTTCCTGCGTGGCGGGGCGCCAGGCCTCGCGTTCTTTTCAGATCGAGCCCCTGCGGGACAAGGTCTATGATGTGACCATGACCCGCCTGCGCAGTGCGGATGACGCCGCCGGTGAGGACTGCCTTGGGGCCGTGGCCGTGTTCCACGACATCAGCCCCCTGACCCGACTGGAGCGGGTGCGGCGGGATTTTGTGGCCAATGTGTCCCACGAGCTGCGCACCCCCCTGACCAGCGTCAAGGGCTATGCGGAAACCCTGCTCCTGGGCATGGAAGAGGAAGAAGCCGCCGGCTCCCTCACTGGTCCGGCCTCGGCTCGCAGGAATTTTTTGGAGATCATCCTCAAACATGCCAACCACATGACCAAAATGGTCAATGACCTGCTGCACCTGGCTCGGCTGGAAAGCGGGGAACGGCAGTTCGAGTTTCGCATGCTCAATGCCGCGGATGCCTTTTCCCAGGCCCATAAGGAATGCCTGCATCTGGTGGAGGAATCCGGCCTGGAGGTGCGCAACCAGCTGCCAGCCCAGGGCGTGCCCGCCTATGCAGACCAGACGCGGCTGGTGCAGGTGTTCCGCAATCTGCTGGAAAACGCCCTCAAATACGGCGTGCCCAACGGGCAGGACGCCGGCGCCGGGCCGCGGGGAGTGGTGAGCGTGTATTGCCAGGAACGCGAGGCCGATGTGGTGTTCTCCATCAAGGATCAGGGCCCTGGCATCCCCAAGGCGGATCGGGAACGAGTGTTTGAACGGTTTTATCGCGTGGAAAAGCATCGCCAGAAGCACAAGGCCGGTTCTTCGGGCCTGGGACTGGCCATCGCACGGCACATTGTGGAGAAATCCGGCGGGGCCATCTGGGTGGAGAGCCCGGTGGAGGACGGCCGCGGAACCATCTTCTCCTTTACCCTGCCGCGCATGGCGCCCGCCGACTCCAGGTAGCTGGCAGCGAACAGTTGGCGGGAAACGGTCACGCAGGTGTCACCTCGGTCTGGCAGCATGGCGTTTCCTGCTTTGGTAATGATCACACACCACGTGCCTGCGGGGCACTTATTGCAGAGGACGAGCCATGGCCACCGAGAAACGGGTGAAGATGCACAGCGCAAGTCTGGATTTCTATTACGGGGACTTCAAGGCCCTGCATGATGTGAACCTTGAATTCCTGGAGCATGAAGTCACGGCGCTCATCGGGCCCTCGGGTTGCGGCAAGTCCACCTTCCTGCGCTGCCTGAACCGTATGAACGACCTTACCCCCGGCATCCGGGTGGAGGGCCGCGTGCTTCTGGACGGCGATGACATCTATGCCGGCAACATGGACGTGGTGGAGCTGCGCCGCCGGGTGGGGATGGTCTTCCAGAAGCCCAATCCCTTTCCCAAAACCATCTTCGAGAATGTGGCCTATGGCCTGCGGGTGAACGGTATCAAGGACAAGGCCTTCATCAACCAGCGGGCGGAAGAAAGTCTGCGCCACGCCGCCCTGTGGGACGAAGTGAAGGACCGTCTGCATACCTCCGCCCTGGGCCTGTCCGGCGGACAGCAACAGCGGCTGTGCATTGCCCGGGCCCTGGCCGTGGAGCCGGAAATCCTGCTCATGGACGAGCCGGCCTCGGCCCTGGACCCCATCGCCACGCAGAAAATCGAGGAATTGATTCACATCCTCAAACAGTATTATACCATCATCATCGTCACGCACTCCATGCAGCAGGCGGCACGCGTGTCGGACATCACGGCGTACTTCTACATGGGCAAGCTCATCGAGTCCGGTCCCACGGAAACCATGTTCACCCGGCCCAAGAACAAGCAGACGGAAGACTACATCACCGGCCGCTTCGGTTAGCCCGGGGACGCCTGCCCGGCCAATTCGACAAGGACGCATCCCCCATGAGCGTAAGACGACACCTGGACACCGACCTGACCCACCTGCGGCTCAAGGTGCTGGAAATGGCTGCCTATACGGAAAAGGCCCTGGACAGCTCCCTGCGGGCCCTGCTGGAGCGTAATTCCTCCATGGCCCAGCAGGTGATTGACCGCGATGCCCAGATCAATCAGCTGGAATGCGACATCGATGAGGAAAGCCTGCGCATGCTGGCGCTTTCCCAGCCCGTGGCCGGGGATTTGCGCTTCATCGTCGGCTGCATGCGCATCATCGTGAATCTGGAGCGCATTGGCGATGAAAGCGTGAACATTGCCGAGCGGGCCCTCATCCTGGCCCACAGGCCGCCCTTGCCCTTCAATCACATGCTGGAAGAGCTGGCCGGCATTGCCTTGGAAATGTTGCGCAGCTGCATCAAGGCCTTCAAGGATGAGGATGCCGAGCTGGCCGACGCCGTCTGCGATCAGGACACCCGCGCCAACGAGCTGGATTTGTCCATCCTCAAGCGGCTCATCGACTTCATGCTCACGGAAACGCCGGCCATCGAACGGTCGGTGCATACGGTGCTGGCCTCCCGCAGTCTGGAACGCTGCGCCGAACTGGCCACCAACATTGCGGAAAGCGTGATCTTCATTGTCAAAGGGGTGGATGTAAAACACCGCTGCAACAGAATTTAGCGTCAGGAACCTCCCGCCGTGTTGTCTTTTTCCTGGGGCGGGACTACTCTGTACATTCAGACGCTTTCCGGCGCCGCCGGGGCGTTTGCCGCATCATCCACACCCAAGCGCAAGGAGCAGGCCGTGAATACGACGCCCGCCACGCCGATGCACCACAAACGGAAACTGGAACTGATGATGACCCGGGAAGAGGCCGCCAGCTTTCTGGCTGCCCTGGCCAAGGGCCTGGAAACGGGCTCCCTGGCCGTGGGACAGACGGGCCTGGAAATCCAGGGCTTCAAGAGCCTGTCCGTTTCGTTCAAGAATCATCCCGATGGGTTGTATGTCAAACTCAAGTGCAAGTTCCCCAAGCCGGAGGTCCAGTGCGGCTGCCCGGCGTGCGAGGGGGAACCGCTTCCTGGGCAGGAAGCGGCCATGCCATGCGTGGCCGGCCATGGAAAATACGGCTCGCTGAAAAAGCGGATGAAGGGTCAGTTCAAGAGCATTCTGGAATCCCTGGCCTTTGGCACCCTGCCCAGCC
>JAIWOE010000173.1 GCA_020217165.1 Desulfovibrio sp.
GTGGCCGTGACCGACACCAACTGCGACCCCGATAACATCGACTACATCATTCCCGGCAACGACGACGCCATCCGCGCCATCAAGCTCTTTGTGGGCGCCATGGCCGATGCCGTGCTGGAAGGCCTGGCTCGCCGCAAGGAAGAAGCCCCGGGCAAGGCCAAGGGGGACGCCAAGCCCGCGCCCAAGGCTGAAGCCCCGGCCAAAGATGACGCCGAAGAAGGCGCGGACGCCTAGTCCTGCCCCCTGAAGTCCCGAAGCCATACTTACCAGAATCTGATAGAAAGACCAAGGAGTGCACGCACATGGCTGCAATCAGCGCCCAGCAGGTCAAAGACCTGCGCGAAAAGACCGGCGCCGGCATGATGGACTGCAAAAAGGCCCTGGCCGAATGTGAAGGCGACGAGCAGAAAGCCACCGAATGGCTGCGCGCCAAGGGCCTGGCCAAGGCTGCCAAAAAGGCCGGCCGCGCCACGGGCGAAGGCCTGGTGGGCTTTGCCGCCAAGGATGGCGCCGCCGCCCTGGTGGAACTGATGTGCGAAACCGACTTTGTGGCCCGCAACGAAGGCTTCCAGGCCCTGGCCGCCAAGCTGGCTGATGTGGTGGCCACCGCCGCTCCCACCTGCGATGCTGGCCATGACCTCGTCCACACCGCCTCCGAAAACTGCTTCCTCAACGTGCAGGTGGATGGCCGGTCCGTGCAGGAACTGGTGAACGACGCCATCAGCGTGCTGGGCGAAAACATGCAGGTGGGTCGTCTGGTGCGCCTGGCGCCCGCTTCCACCGGCGGCATCGGTTCGTACATCCATGCCAACGGCAAGATCGGCGTGCTGGTGGAAGTGCTGTGCACCAAGCCCGAAACCGTGAACACCGATGTCTACAAGGCCCTGGGCAAGGACCTGGCCATGCAGGTGGCCGCGGCCAACCCCGTGTGCGCCACGTCGGACCAGGTGCCCACCGAATTGATGGATCGCGAACGCGCCTTCTGCCGCGAGCAAACCCTGGCCGAAGGCAAGCCCGAGAACATCGTCGAAAAAATCGTCGAGGGCCGCATGCAGAAATTCTTTAAGGAAATCTGCCTGCTGGAACAGCCCTTCATCAAGGATGACAAGAAGTCCATCAAGCAGCTGCTGGCCGAGAGCGGCAAGGCCGTGGGTGACACCCTGACCCTGGGCCGTTTCGTGCGCCTGGCCCTGGGCGAAGGTGCCTCGGAGTAGGCGCCCTCCGAACACAATGAAACACCCGGGCGGGAGCTGCCCCCTCGCACGCTCCCGCCCGAGTTCCAAGTCCGTGGGTTCCTGTCCTGCGGGCATTGCCCCACGTTTTCTCGCCTTTCAATCGCAACGGGAGCGCCCCACATGAGCGGCCTTGCCTACAACCGCGTCCTGCTCAAGCTCTCCGGCGAGGCCCTTGCCGGACCCTTGACCTTCGGCATTGATCCAGACACCATCAACGGCTTTGCCCGTGAAATTGCTGACGTTGTCCGCCTGGGCTGCCAGGTGGCCCTGGTGGTGGGCGGCGGCAACATCTTTCGCGGCATGGCAGCCTCCGAACAGGGCATGGACCGTGCCAGCGCCGACTACATGGGCATGCTTGCCACGGCCATGAATTCCCTGGCCGTGCAGGATTCCCTGGAAAAGACCGGGCTGGAGACGCGCGTACTCTCGGCCATCACCATGCGCGAGGTGGCAGAGCCCTACATCCGTCGCCGCGCCGTCCGGCATCTGGAAAAAGGCCGCGTAGTCATTTTTGCCGCAGGCACCGGCAACCCTTTTTTCACCACGGACACCGCCGCCGCCCTGCGGGCCATCGAAGTCAAGTGCGACGCCATTCTCAAGGCCACCAAAGTGGACGGCGTCTATGACAAGGATCCCCACAAACATGCCGACGCCGTGAAGTTCGATCGCCTGACCCACCTGGAGGCCCTGCGCCGCCGCCTGGGCGTCATGGACTCCACCGCCCTCTCCCTGGCTATGGACAACGCGTTGCCCATCGTCGTATTCAACCTTTTCGCCCCGGGCAACATCAAACGGGTGGTCCTGGGCGAACCGGTTGGCACCCTGGTCCAAGGAGGCGAATAATATGCAGAATATCATTGCGGATGCCAAGGATCGCATGGCCAAGGCCGTGTCGAACCTGGAAAAGGAATTCTCCAAACTGCGTACCGGCCGCGCGTCCACAGCCCTGGTGGAAGATCTGAAGGTGGACTATTACGGCACCCCCACGCCCATCGCCCAGATGGCCTCCGTGGCCGTGCCGGACAGCCGCACCATCACCATCCAGCCCTGGGACCGCAACGCGTTCTCGGACATCGAAAAGGCCATCCAGAAGTCCGATCTGGGCCTGAACCCTGTGAACGACGGCAAGCTCCTGCGCATCGTCATTCCGCCCTTGACCGAAGAACGGCGCAAGGAACTGGTGAAGGTGGCCAAAAAGTACACCGAAGAAGCCAAGGTTGCTGCTCGCAACGTCCGCCGCGATGCCAACGACGCCCTCAAGAAGCTCAAGGACGTCTCCGAGGACGAAGTTCACAAGGCCCAGGAACAGGTGCAAAAGCTCACCGACGACACCGTGGCCAAGCTGGACCAGATCCTGCAGAAAAAAGACAAGGAAATCATGGAGCTGTAGTCCTGAGTTCCCTGCCATGCCACGCCGGCGCACCGGCGCACATCGCCATTATCATGGACGGCAACGGCCGTTGGGCCCAGGGCCGGGGACTTCCCCGCAGTCATGGGCACACGGCCGGTGCCGAGGCGGCCATTCGCATGGTGGCGGCGTGCGCCCGGCGTGGCGTGCGCCACCTAACCCTCTATACGTTCTCCACCGAGAACTGGTCCCGCCCCAAAGAGGAAGTGGGCCACCTCTTTGATCTGCTGGCCCGCCTGCTCAGCCGGGAGCTGCCCACCTTTCTGACCCATAACGTCCGCCTGCAGATCTTAGGCGAATGGCAGGAGCTGCCCTTTGCCTCCCGTCAGGTGCTCAAGGTGGTGCTGGCCAAAACCGCCCACAACACCGGCCTCACCCTCAACCTGGCCCTGAACTATTCCGGCCGGGCCGAGATTTTGCGCGCCTGCCGCCGGCTCATGGAAGCTGGCGTCCCGCCGGCCGAGCTGACCGAGGAACGGTTCGCCCAGGAGCTGTACACCGCCGGGCAGCCGGATCCGGATCTGGTCATCCGCACATCAGGTGAGCTTCGTCTCTCTAACTACCTCCTGTTTCAGGTGGCTTACAGCGAATTCTACTTTACGGACAAGCACTGGCCGGACTTTGACGAGGCCGAGCTGGACGCCGCCATTGCCAGTTTCGCCGCCCGGCAGCGGCGCTTTGGTCGTACCGGCGAACAGACTGCCCCCCCGGCAGCGGTGCAAGGAGGCTAGTCATGACCCTTGTGGACAAATTCGGCGCGCACGGCGCCCGCCTCGTGACCGGGGCGGCACTGGCCGTGGTGACCGCTGCCTGTCTGATCCTGGGAGGATGGCCCTTCTTCTTCCTCGCCCTGCTGGCCGGGTTGGCCGCTACCTGGGAGTTCCTGGCCCTGACCCGCACCTCCCTGCCCGGGCGCATCATCACCCTGTGCGCCATGGTGGGCGGCATGCTCGCGGTGCAGCTGGGGCAACCCGCCGTGGCCGTGGCCGTGCTGGGCCTCACCTGGTGGCTGGGCAGCCTGGGATTCCTACTCCGCAGCGGTACTGCGGATGCCACCGGCTGGCTCGTGTGGCAGACGCCGGCTTCGGCCCTGCTGTACATCGCCGCGCCCCTGTGCATCGCCCTGAGCTGGACCCCCTGGCAGAACGCCCTGGTGCTGGCCGCCACCATCGCCACGGATGTGGGCGCGTATTATGCCGGGCACCTCATCGGCGGTCCCAAGCTCTGGCCCTCCGTGAGCCCCAAGAAGACCTGGGCTGGCAGCCTGGGCGGCTTGGCCGCCGCCCTGGTCCTCACCACGGGCGCGGGCCTGCTCTGGGGCACCACCCTCGTGGGACTGTCCCCTGATGCGTCCACCTTTTCCGTGTGGACATGGCTGGCCCTGGGGGCCACCATTTCTGTGGCCGCCCAGCTGGGGGACCTTTTTGAGTCCGCCCTCAAGCGCCATGCCGGGGTGAAGGATTCCGGCACCCTGTTGCCCGGCCACGGCGGCGTGCTGGACCGCATAGACGGGCTCCTGGCCGCTGCACCGGCCGCAGCCCTGTTTGTGTTTGTGTGGAAGATGCTGTAATCAATTCTAATGACCTGCATCGACTATATTTCCCGCCTTCCGGAGGCTGGCGAGCTTCCCTTCCCCCGCACCCTGGTGCTGCTGGGGGCCACGGGGAGCATCGGCACCAGCGCCCTGGCCGTCATTGAGGCGCATCCGGATAAATTCCGCGTCCTCGGCCTGGCTGGCGCACGCAATGTG
The DNA here is from genome assembly GCA_020217165.1 of Desulfovibrio sp. Classification (GTDB taxonomy): domain Bacteria; phylum Desulfobacterota; class Desulfovibrionia; order Desulfovibrionales; family Desulfovibrionaceae; genus Megalodesulfovibrio. The sequence continues at coordinate 4,394 of JAIWOE010000173.1, forward strand.
GAGCGCCTGGCCCGGCAGGCGGCGCGGCATCGCCCGCCTTTTCTGGCCGTGCTGGATGAGGAACGTGCCGCAGCCCTGAAGTCCCTGCTCCCGGCGGGCTACGCACCTGAAATCCTTACAGGTCCTGCAGGCTACGCCACCATTGCCGCCCTGCCCGCGGCGCAGGTGGTGCTCTCGGCCATGGTGGGCGCGGCGGGGCTGGAATCGACCCTCGCCGCCGTGCAGGCCGGCAAGGTGGTGGCCCTGGCAAACAAGGAAAGCCTGGTGCTGGCCGGGGATCTCATCCGCGCTGCAGCCCGGGCCTCCGGGGCGGTCATCCTGCCTGTGGATTCCGAGCACAATGCCCTGTTCCAGGCCATGGCCGGCCACGGCAGCCACGCCCTGCGCCGGCTCATCCTCACTGCCTCGGGGGGCCCCTTCCGGGACAAGGACCGCGCCTTCCTGGACGCCGTGACCCCGGCCCAGGCCCTCAAGCACCCCAACTGGAGCATGGGTGCAAAAATATCAATCGATTCCGCAACGTTAATGAATAAGGGACTGGAGGTCATCGAAGCCTGCCACCTCTACGGCCTGCCCGTGGAGATGGTGGACGTGCTGGTGCACCCGCAAAGCATCGTCCACTCCCTGGCGGAATTCGAGGACGGTTCCCAGTTGGCCCACCTGGGCCCGCCGGACATGCGCATCGCCATCGCCTATTGTCTGGCCCATCCACACCGTCTGGCCCTGGACAACGCCACATTGTCCCTGGCGTCCCTGGGCAGCTTGACTTTTGCCACGCCGGATGTAGAAAAATTTCCATGCTTGCAACTGGCCATGGATGCAGCGGCCGTCATGACGGCCTCCGGTTCTCCCACGGAGCACGGGCATGCTGCAGGAAATGGCGCCTGCGTGGTGCTGAATGCCGCCAACGAAGTGGCCGTGGCCGCTTTTTTGGACGGACGGTGCCGATTCTTGGACATCGCCCGCCTGGTGGAGGCCGCCGTGGCTTCCTGGCGGCGCACGGGCCCCTTCGGTCCGCTGGATCTCCAGGCCATCCTGACCCTGGACGCCGACGCCAGAGCCCTGGCCGCGCGGTGCCTCGACCTGCTGCCAGCCTGTCTGCCGACCGGCATGCCTGAATAAAGACCTTCGCATGGACGTTTCCACACTGCTCAATTCCACCGTGGCCATCGTCGTCACCCTCGGGGTGCTCATCGCCTTCCACGAGTTCGGACACTTCCTGGTGGCCAAGCTCCTGGGCATGGGGGTCAAGACATTTTCCGTGGGCTTCGGCCCCAAACTGCTGGGATTCCGTTACGGCCGCACCTCTTACAAGCTGGCCCTCATCCCCTTGGGGGGGTATGTGGCCCTGGTGGGGGAGGACGATCGCGGCGGCCCGGTGGAAGGCTTTACCGAACGCGAGCATTTCCACTCCCGCCCGCCGTGGCAGCGGCTGCTGGTGGTCTTTGGCGGGCCGTTTTTCAATTATCTCCTGGCCCTCATCCTGTTCTGGGGGTTGTTTTTCGTGCTGGGCGAAATGCGGCTGCTGCCCGTGTTCAAAAGTGTCCGGCCAGACACCCCTGCCGCCGCGGCCGGCTTTGCCCCGGGGGACAAGGTGCTGGCCATCGACGGCGACGCCATCACCTACTGGAAGGACATGGAACGCCGCATCCAGGCCAGCCAGGGCCGCCCCTTGCGCTTTACCGTGGATCGGCCCGATGGCGCCACGGACCTGACGGTCCAGCCCCAGCCGGTGATGGACCTGGACATCCTGGGCGAGCAGAAGCAGTATTGGCGCATTGGCGTGGAATCCGATCCCGAGCAGTTCATCCCCGTCTCCCTGGGGGTGTTCGAGGCCGCCGTCTCCAGCTGGAACCGCTGCTGGTTCATCGTGGAGAACTCCGTACGCGGCATCGGCCTGCTCATCCAGGGGCGCGTGCCCTTCAATCAGGTCAGCGGCCCCATCGGCATTGCCCAGATGGTCCATGAAACGGCCAAGGTAGGCGCGGTGGCCGTGGTCAGCTTCATGTGCTTCTTCTCCATCAACCTGGCCATTTTCAACCTGTTGCCCATTCCCGTGCTGGATGGAGGGCACATCCTGTTCTTCCTGGTGGAATGGGTGCGGGGCAAGCCGGTCAATCCGCGCATCCAGGAGTGGACCACCAAATTCGGCCTGGGGCTGCTCATCACCATCATGGTCCTGGCCCTGTACAATGACATCACCCGCAAAGGCACGCCCCTGGATGTGGCCCAGCAGGAGATGGAGGCGCGCCTTAACGCCACCCGCAACAATGCCAATGCCACCCTGCAGGTGGGGCAGCCAGGGAGCAACGCCACGCCGTGAGGCCCCTGCTCGCCATCAACTGCGCAGAAGACCGGTTGCAGCTGGCCCTGGGCCTGCACGACGGCGGCCGCCTGCAGCTCTGGGCGTTCCAGGAGTGGACCGCGCCGGGCCGGGCGAATCCCCTGCTTGCTCCGGCCGTGCAGCAAATGCTGACCGCCTTTGGCCTGGCCCCGCGGGATCTGGCCGGCGTGGCCTGCGTGGTGGGCCCGGGCAGCTTTACGGGGGTGCGCATGAGCCTGGCCTTTGCCGAAGGGCTGCGCCTGGCGGCCGGCGTGCCCCTGGCCGGCCTGGCTTACCCTGCCCTGCTGGCCCGCACGGCCCGGGAACGTCTGCATGATCCTTTGGCCCCCCTGTGCGTGCTCACCCATGCCCGCAAGGGGTTGTGCCACGCCCAGATCTTTCACGCCGGCGGCGCATCCGACATCGAGGTGCTGCCCACCCAGCGTGCGCTCATGGAGCTCCCCCTCACCGCCACCGACACCGCGCCCTGCCTACTCTGCGGCAGCGCCCTGCGGCAGGATGCCACCGCGGTGCAGGAACTCCTGCAGCAGCAGCCTCGCTGTCGTCTGTTGCCGGATCGATTCGACCATCCCGACGGCCCCGGTCTGCTTGCCGCTGCCGTTGCGGCGGACTACGCCCATGCGCCCCTGCCGCCCCTGTACCTGCGCCCCAGCGATGCGGAAGCCAATCTGGAAGCCATCGCCCTGGCCAAGGGCATGGACCCTGCCTCGGCCCGGCGCACCCTGACCGAATTGACGAACACCTGATCCCGCATTCCTGGCAGAGGGGCGTTCCCTTTTCCCATACACCAACCCGCTGCAGACGCATGGAGTGCCTGCAGCGGGTTGGTGTATGGTCCGGGGCTAAAATCAGGTGGTCTTGGAGATCTTTTCGTACAGACGGGAACCGGCCAGACGTTTGGCCGCCGCCGGGGGGGCCTTGTCCGTGGCAGGCCGTGCCTCTGGCATGAGCAGGGAAGCCACGGGACGTTCTGCACCTTGCTGGGCCGCTGCGCCAGCCTGGCCAGGAGAGGCGGACTGGGGGACGCCTGCCGCACCGGGCTGGCCCCCTGGGGCCGCAGTGGCGGCAGTTTTTTCCGGGGCACCCGGATTCATGCCGCGCCCTTTTTGCAACCAGAACGATGCAGACAGCAGGGCGT
>JAIWOE010000174.1 GCA_020217165.1 Desulfovibrio sp.
TCCTTGCATGGTACGCCGGCGGTGGCGCACACCTCGGCCATGCGGGTGCCCAGGCCGGCGGCGGGGATGATGCAAACAGCATGGTTCATGGCCGCAAGGGATGCCCCAGGCCAGGACGCAGGTCAAGACCGTGGGCGGGGAACATCGTTGCGGGAAATCCTTAGGTTCTTCCTGCATCAGACTTTGACAGCCGTGGCGTCCAGTCGTACAAGGTCTTGATATGCTGCAGGGTGCGCAGCCAGAGGCACCCGGTCTTCGGGCGCGGCAGCCGCCCATTCAAGGAGAGCCCCTTCATGAACCAGGAAATGTTTTCGCGCATGCACCGTTTGCCGCCGTACGTGTTTGCGATGGTGACGGAACTCAAGACCCAGTTGCGGCGGCAGAATGTGGACATCGTGGACCTCGGCATGGGCAACCCGGACATTCCCACGCCCCAGCACATCGTGGACAAGCTGTGCGAGGCCTCGCACAAGCCCGTGAACCACCGCTATTCCATGTCCCGCGGCCTGCCCAACCTGCGCAAGGCCATTGCCGGCTGGTACCAGCGTCGCTACGACGTGCATCTGGACCCGGAAACCGAGTGCATCGTCACCATGGGCGCCAAGGAAGGCCTCTCCCACCTGGCCCTGGTCATGCTCTCCCCGGGGGATGTGGTCTTTGCCACCGACCCGGCCTACCCCATCCACCCGTATGCCGCCATCATCTCCGGAGCAGACGTGCGCCGCATTCCCCTGGGCGTGGACCGGGACTTTTTTGCCGACCTGCAGGTGGCCATGCAGCAGACATGGCCGCGCCCCAAGCTCCTGGTCATCAGCTACCCGCAGAACCCCACCGCCGCCACGGTGGAGTTGTCGTTCTTTCAGAAGATTGTGGATTTTGCCAAGGAAAACAAAATCTTCGTCATTCATGACCTGGCCTATGCCGACTTGGTGTTCGATGGCTACAAAGCCCCCTCCTTCCTCCAGGCCAAGGGTGCCAAGGATGTGGGGGTGGAGTTCTTCTCCCTGTCCAAGAGTTACTCCATGGCCGGCTGGCGCGTGGGCTTCTGCTGCGGCAACCGGGAAATGGTCTATGCCCTGCAGCGCATCAAAAGCTACCTGGATTACGGCATCTTCCAGCCCATCCAGATTGCCGCCATCGTGGCCTTGAACGGGCCGCAGGATTGCGTGACCGACATCTGCAACATTTACAAAGAACGCCGCGACGTGCTCTGCGAAGGCCTGAACCGCGCCGGATGGGTCGTGACGCCGCCCAAGGCCACCATGTTCGTCTGGGCCAAGATTCCGGAGCCCTTCCGGCACATGGGGTCCGTGGAGTTTTCCAAACTCCTGCTGCGCGAGGGCCATGTGGCCGTCTCCCCGGGCCTGGGCTTTGGCCATTACGGCGACGAATTCGTGCGTTTTGCCCTCATCGAGAACAACCACCGCATCAACCAGGCCGTTCGCGGCATCAAGAAAGTGCTTTCCGGAGGCCAGCCATGATCGAATCCTATGGCAAGCCGCCGCTGCGCCTGGGCCTTGCCGGCCTGGGCGTAGTGGGCGGGGGGGTGGCCCGTCTGCTCCACGATAATCGCGAGATGATTCAGTCCCGCTGCGGTCGGGAAATCATTCTCAAGACCGTGGTGGCCCGTTCCGCCAACAAGCCCAGGATGGGCGCGGCCCTCTCCGCCCAGTGCACCACCAGCCTGCTGGACATCGCCACCGATCCTGAAATCGACGTGGTGTTGGAGCTCATCGGCGGCGCCACGGATGCGCATGCCCTCATCCGCACGGCCCTGGAACACGGCAAGCACGTGGTCACGGCCAACAAAAAGCTCCTGGCCGAGCACGGACGCGAGCTGTTCACCCTGGCGGCGGAGAAGGGGCTGCACCTGGGATTCGAAGCCAGCGTGGGGGGCGGCATTCCCATTGTCCAACCCCTCAAGGAAACCCTGGCTGCCAATCGGCTGCACAGCCTCATGGGAATTCTCAATGGCACGGCCAACTTCATCCTCTCGCACATGAGCGAGACGGGCATGCCCTTTGCCGAGGCCCTGAAACTGGCCCAGGAAAAAGGCTTTGCCGAGGCCGATCCCACCCTGGACATCGAAGGCATAGACGCAGCCCACAAACTGGTGCTGACCATCATGCTCGCCTTCGGCGTGCACTTTCCCCTGGATAAGCTGCGCATCTGGGGCATTACCATGGTCCGGCCCATGGACATCGCCTTCGCCAGGGACCTGGGGTACACCATCAAGCTCATCGCCGGGGCGCGCACCGTGGCTGGGGCCGTGGAGGCCGGGGTGTATCCTGCCCTCATCCCCAACCATTACCTCCTCGCCGCGGTGAGCGGCTCCTTCAACGCCCTGCGGGTGAACGGCAACGCCGGCCCGGTGATGCTCTACGGCCACGGCGCGGGAGACATGCCCACGGCCAGCGCCGTGCTGGCGGACGTGATGACCATTGCCCGCGACACCCCACCCCAGAATCTGGGCTTCCCTGCACCCTTCCTGCCCGAGGCGGAAATCCATGACCTGGACGAAGCCGTCTCTCCCCATTACCTGCGCATCATGGTTCCGGACCGGCCTGGCATGCTGCGGGACATTGGCGGTGTGATGGCGGACTTCGGTATCTCCCTCAAACAGGTGGTGCAAAAGGGTGAGGACGCCGGCGAAGGCGTGCCCATCGTGTTCCTGACCCACGAGGCCACGGCCACGGCCGTGCATGCCGCCATGCGCAGCCTGGAAAAAATGGGCCTGCCCAAGGCGCCCATCATCCATTACAGGATTTTGTAAATGCCGGACGCACCTTCCCGCAAGTATCTGTTTCTCATCGCCGACGGCATGGGAGACTGGCCCATGCAGGAGCTGGGCGGCAAAACCGTACTGGGGGCAGCCAATACCCCGGCCATGGACGCCATGGCCCGCCAGGGCCTGGCCGGCCTGTGCCGCACCATCCCTCCGGGAATGCCCCCTGGCTCCGACGTGGCGAACATGAGCCTGCTCGGCTACGACCCCGCCGCCAACCACACCGGCCGCGGGCCCATCGAAGCCGCCGCCCAGGGGCTGGCCTTGGCGCCGGACGATCTCGTCTGGCGCTGCAATCTGGTGGATCTCACCGCCCTTGCCCCCCACGGCATCATGCGGGACTACTCCTCCGGGCACATCACCACCGAGGCTGCTCGGACCCTCATCGCGCAGATGCAGGCGACCCTGCCCTCCCTGCAGGACGGCCCCTTGCAGCTCATCCCCGGCATCCAATATCGCCACCTGCTGGTCCAGAAGGGAGGCGCCACCGGGCCGGATGCGACCCTGCATATCCGTCCGCCCCACGACCTGACCGACAAGCCCATTGCCGACGACGTGGCTGCCTACGCCAGCTCCGCCGCCCTGGCGCCCCTGCTGCAGGAGGCCGCCGCCTTCCTGGCCGGGCCGCACAATCCCACCAGGGCCCGCTCCCTGTGGCCCTGGGGCCAGGGACGTCCCCTGCATCTGGAGGATTTCCACCGCAAGACCGGCCTGCGCGGCGCGGTGATGAGCGCCGTGGATCTCATCAACGGCCTGGGACGCGCCGCTGGCATGACCGTGCTGCACGCCGAGGGCATTACTGGCCTGCTGGATACCAACTATGAAGGCAAGGTTCAGGCAGCCATGGATTTTCTGGACAGTGGCGGCGATTTCGTCTTCCTGCATGTGGAAGCGCCGGACGAATGCGGCCACGCTGGCAACATGGAAGACAAAATCGAATCTATCCAGCGGTTTGACGCCCGCGTGGTGCAGCCGTTGTACCAGCGTTACGGGCAGACGGACGCCGTGTTCTGCATTGCCTGCGACCACCTGACGCCCCTGGAGGTCCGCACGCATGTCCCCGAACCGGTGCCGTTTTTGCTGTACTGGAACGGCTGCCACCTCTGCGCCGGGTTGTCCGTCTTCACCGAAGCCACCGCCGCCAACACCGGGCTGGTCATCGAACCAGGGCATACACTGCTGGACTGGATTGTGCGCACCACCGGAGGACGACAGGCATGACGGACACCCGCCGCGAGCGCGAGGCCTTTCCCGCCAACGACACCTGGTACGCCCACCGCATTTCTTACGGGGAGACGGACCAGATGGGCATATTGTATTATGGCGAATACCTGCACCTGTTCGAACGCGCCCGCAGCCAGCTCATCCGCGAACGGGGCATGAGCAACGCCGAAGTGGAACGCCGCGGCATCTTGCTGCCGGTGCGCGAGGCCAGTGTGCGCTACCGCGCGCCCTCTCGCTACGACGAGCTGATTTACGTGCATACCGGCATCAGCATGTGGAGCCGGGCCTCCATCACCTTTGTCTATGAGGTGTTCAACGAGGCCAAGGACAAGCTGCTGGCCACGGGCCACACCCAGCATGCCTGCGTGGGGCCGGACTTCAAGCCCGTGGCGGCTCCGGCTTGGCTCAAGGAAATGCTGGGGAACTGATTGTCCAATTCCCTGACTAGCTCCACGCCCCCCTCGCCCGAGGGAGTTCGCATGAAAAAAACGCCCCTCCCGGCCGGGAGGGGCGTTCTGCTATCTAGGCACTAAGGCAACTAGAACACGATGCTCATGCCGAGGTTGCCACCCCAGGCGTCCAGGCCGTGCCGGCTGAAGCCGATGCGCTGGTAGCGGCCGCCCAGGTCCAGGGAAAACTGGTCAGTGACGTCAATGGTCACACCCAGATCCACCGGCAGGGTCAGGGAGCTGTAGTAGCCATTGTACACCAGGCGCTCATCCGTAAACAGGCCGCCCAGACCGGTGCCAATGTACATGGAGGCCTGCTCGGCGGTGAAGGGATAGTACCGGATAAGGCCGTTGAAGCCAAACCCGTTGGCGGCGTCGTAGCGGTTGTGCCAGTAGCCACTGCGGGAGTTCATGGACAGGTAGTAGCCCAGGAATTCCCCGCCAAGGGCCAGGCCGTCCGTGACAAACACGCCGGCGGAAAGGCCATAGGTGAAGATGGTGGACACGTCCTTGGAGCTGGTTCCGTACAGGCCGACTTCGGGCTGAATGTAGAACCGTTCCGCATCAGTCGAAGCGGCCTGCGCAGTCACCGCACCCAAGGTCAGGGCGAGGGCCAAGCTGGCAAGCAACAATAGCTTTTTCATGGCGATCTCCTTCCAACTGGTATTCGAGTAAAAGCCTCCGCGACTTTCGCGTTTCACGCTGCAACAACTCATCAAGCCATTACTGCAAGGAAAGCCGGGTTGGCAACAGTTTTCTTGAGATTCTTTAGACTCTGGATTTCACTTATTATCGACGAAATTTATAATACAATAGCACAGGCAGATGCATGGGGCAAGTGGGGTTTGCCAGGAAATTGACTGGAAGACACAGCGTAAGCCCCCCATTGTGCACGGCCCTTATAATATGATATGTAGGTAACTCGTGTGCCATTCCTTACGAATCATTCATGAATGAAAACTCAGGGCGGCATTTTGGACCGTACCCCGCGGGCCAGCCGCACCAGAAGGAGGACACCATGGGCAACGTGTTGCATCGTCTTGTATTGCTGGTGCTTGCGTGTTCCTTGCTGGGCTTCGCCTCTCCCGCGAACGCCCAATTCGGTTTGCCCCTGCCGGACCTCGGCGCCATCGCCAAACAAAAAAAGGGGGGCGCCACAGGTGCCGATGCAATGGGAGGGGCGGGTGCCAAGACCTTCTCTGCCCCCACCACCTTCCGCAACACGGACAGGCGGTTCGAATTCACCATTCCTGCAGGGTGGATGCAGGAATCCGGCGACGTGCAGTCAGAGCAGGGAGCCGTCTTCCAAAAGGCGGATCGCACCATCTCCTTCAACTTTCACATGACGCAAATGGTCCCAAGTTTTCCTGCATCTGCCAGCGTAACGGCTTCCCTTAAGCAGGCAAATGAAGAAATTCAAATCAAAAAACTCCTTTCCGCCAAGCGGCGTGATGGTGGCGTCAAGGCTCCGGGTACGCCGCGGGTCATTGGATGGGAGACAACGGAATCTGAAAAAGGATCCGGAGGTTTCCAGCGTATCATCTGGCAATGCTACGATCAGGATAATTATTACTTTAACTTCATGGTTGCCACGGAACCACAGCACTTCCAGTCTGCCAGGGCGGAAATGCAGAAGATCATCGACTCCATTACATTCAAATAACCGACCACTTCCAGCGCGACCGCCCTCACTAAAACTGCCAGTTCTACCCCGCGGGACTTCATTTTTCCCGCGGAGTGATATACCAGGACATAACGCAGGATTTTTCGGGATAATGGCGGAATCCTCATCGGCAATGGCATCTCGGGGGGGGTATGATGCCTGGGGTAGTCCTGATTGTAGAAGATGAAGCCCATGTGCGCGAGTCCTTCCGGATGTTGCTGGATAGGGAAGGCTATCGCTCATTGGTGGCAGAAGACGTGGGTGGTGCATTGGCCGTGCTGCAGCGCGAGCCCGTTGACGCCGTGGTCTGCGACATCCTCCTCAAGGAACGCTCCGGCCTGGCCCTGCTCATCGAAATCAACGCCAGACAGCTCAATGTGCCGGTCATTCTCATCACCGGCGAACCCAACTACGAAAGCGCCGCCATGGCCGTGCGCCAAGGAGCCTTTGATTATCTGGCCAAGCCCGTGCGCAAGGAGGCCCTGCTCCTGGTGCTGGAGAAGGCCCTGGGCCACAAGGCCCTGCTGGAACGCAAGGTGCGTCTGGAAGAAGAAAACCGCCTGTACCGGCACAATCTGGAAGAGCTGGTCCGCACCCGGACCCTGGCCCTCAAGCAGGCCAATGCCGACCTGCGCCAGGAGGTGGAGGAGCGCCGCAAGGCGGAAACCGCCCTGGCCCTGCTGAACAAGGATCTGGAGACCCTTGTGGAGTCGCGCACCCGGGAGCTGGCGGTCAAGAACCTGGAGCTGGAAGCCAGCAACCGTCGCCTTACGGAGCTGGACGCCATGAAGTCCGCGTTCCTGTCCCTGGTGTCCCACGAGTTGCGTACGCCCATGACCTCTGTGCTGGGCTTTGCCAAGCTCATCCGCAAGGACTTTGTCCGCCATTTCCTGCCCTTGAGCGCCGGTCTGCCGGAACTGGCCGCCAAAGGCCAGCGCATTCAGGAGAATCTGGAAGTCATAGAACAGGAAGGGCACCGCCTGACCCGCATTATCAGTGACGTGCTGGACATCACCCGTATTGAAGCCGGCCGCATGGACTGGCGGCAGGAGGTCCTGGACCCCGCGGAAATTGTCCGTCAGGCCGCCCAGGCCATGCATGGTCTGTTTCAGGAAAAACCCGCCGTGCGGTTACGGGTGGATACCCCGCAAACACCCCTGCCCCACCTGGTGGCAGATCCCGACCGCCTGCAGCAGGTGCTCATCAATCTGCTGTCCAATGCCCACAAATTCACCGATGCCGGCGAAGTGCACCTGCTCGTGGAAGCCATAAACAATCAGACACCGCCGGTGATTCGCTTTACCGTGAGGGACACCGGCCAGGGCGTGCACCCGGATGACGCCGCCCATATTTTTGAAAAGTTCTACCAGGGCCGGCTTGGCATGCGGGATCAGGACAAGCCTCAGGGCGCGGGGCTGGGGCTTGTCATCTGCCGCACCATTGTGGACCACTATGGCGGCAAGCTATGGATGGATTCCACCAAAGGTCAGGGCAGCACGTTTTACGTGGAGTTGCCCGCCGCCACGTAGCGCCTGGCAAGCAGCACCTCATGAAAAGATGTGCTCGCTGGCGATGAAGTCCACCTGCAGGCGCACGCGTTATTTGGCGGAGAAGTGGTCTGCATCGGCCCAGTCCGTCCTGCCAAGGCTGCCAAGATCCACATATGACCAATCGAACAGGAAATTCCCCATGACCTTGACCTC
>JAIWOE010000175.1 GCA_020217165.1 Desulfovibrio sp.
AGGATGCGCTGCAGCCGGCGCTGATGGCGGGCGCTTTCGATGGGTGCGGCGGCCTGGGCGGCCAGGGCACGCAACAGGCGCATGTCCGTCCGGGTGAAGGCCCCGGGGGTGGGGCTGGCCACATTGATGGCCCCGATGACGCGCCCCTGGATGTTCATCAATTCGCTCATCATGGTAGACAGGGTCTGCTCCCCCGGCTCCACGGCGCTGCCCGCGGCGCACCGGGCGCCTTCCAGGTCCAGGTCAGCATCATGCAACCGCACGGACACGCTGACATCCTCGCCCTGGAACAACCGCCTGGCCTCCTCCACCACAATGCGGCACACCTCCGCCGGGCTGTCGCTGCCAGCGGTTTTGGCCGCCAGATCGTAAAACCGGGTCACTTCCTCCTGCACGCTTTCCAATCGATGGCGCAGGGCGTCCTGCTCGGCCAGCATGCCGGCCAGCACTTCCAGCAGGTCGGCCACCAGGGCGGCCTTTTCTCCCCCTCGCACATGGCCCAGCAGGGCGTCACGATGCCGGATGGGCGTAGCGTCGTCAGGCAGGGCCGCCGGGGCCAGGGGGGCGTCGGCAATGAAGATGGAGAGAGGCTCTTCGCCCACCAAGGCCCGCAGCCTGAGCGCCATGTGCGTCTCCACCACCAGGGCCTTGAGCAGGACGGGGATTCTCGATGCGCGTGACGGCATGCGGCATCCTTGGCAAGGGCTAGGGTTGGGAGTGCAAGGCGTATCACATTGTTGCAGTGTCAGACAATACACCGGCTATCCACCGGGCACAACAGAAACGCCGGGCCTCCCCTTGGGGTGGGCCCGGCGCAACAGGGATGAGTCGGCGCGGCTGGTCCGGCGCTATTGCTCCCGGGGCAGCAGGCAGCGGTCCACGCCACCGCCGGCCCGCTCAGCCTCGCGCATGAGATCCAGAAAGGTGATGGCGTCCAGCCGGTCCAGCATGGCCTTGGTGGCCTCAATCCAGACCTTACGGGTCAGGCAGTCCCCGGAAATGGGGCAAACGCTGGCGTCCTTGGCGCATTCCGTCAGGGCCATTTCCCCTTCCATGGCCCGCACCACCGCGCCCACGGCAATGCGCTCCGGCAGGTCAGAAAGCACATGCCCGCCGCGAGGGCCGCGCTTGCTCTTGATAAAGCCAGCCTGCTTGAGGGGGCGGATCAATTTTTCCAGGTATTTGACGGAAACACCCTGCCGCTTGGAAATGTCTGAAATGCGTACCGGCCCGGTCTGGCTGTTCATGGCGATGTCCAAGACCATGCGGGTGCCGTAGCGGCTGCGAGTGGAAAGTTTCATGCGTACTCCTTGCATAACTGACTGCAATATCAGCCAGATAGTTTAACCCCATTTTTTTGGAGCAGAATAATCCCGGGGAACGGCACAATCCCTACCAGAGCAGTGGCTGAAACGCAAGCAGAAACCCGCCACTGGAGTCACCTTTCCAGACTCTTCACAAGCGCATGCTTTATACAAGGGGAATTTGGCCCTGGAATACTTCCGGAAACCATGAGCACGTGACAAAATTCACATTTCCCCTTGCCAATTTCCCTGCTTTGGTTACACTTATTCTACCTCCCCTGCAGATGCCGTGAGGGGAAGCGCATGGGCAACATCAACATGCAGCGGGTTTCAAGGAAGGCCGCACAAGGTCCCCATCAAGACCAAGGAGAAGGCGTATGAAACTGCTCGTGGCGCATGACGGCTCGCCCCAGGCGGGCAAGGCCCTGGACATGGCGGCAACCCTGGCAAAGAATCTCAACGCCGAAATCACCGTGGTGACGGTCACGCCCGACCTCACCTATCCCCTGGACGAGCTGCCCCCCGAACTGGCGCAGCGGCTTAATGACACCGTGGCCAGCGAAACCCGGACCCTGCTGCAGGCCGTGGCCAAACAGATGGAGGAGGCCGGGCACGCCGTGAAAACCACGGCCCGCACCGGCCGCCCGGCCGATGGCATTCTCGCCGTGGCCAAGGAAATCGGCGCGGACATGATCCTGGTGGGCTCCACCGGCAAACAAGGCGCCAGCCGGCTGTTCCTGGGCTCCGTTTCCGGCTCCGTGGCCCAGCATGCGCCGGTCAGCGTGCTGGTGGTCCGGTAATCCCTCTCTCGTGCAAACTGAGGCAACGCCCGGGACCTGCTGCAAGGCTGTCCCGGGCGTTGCGCATTGGTGCATTATTCGGTCATGCGCGATGACGCGATGCCCAGGCGACGTGAGGAGCACGCACCTGAGCGCCGCAGGCCACGCGCTCCGTGCCTGAACTACTTTGATTTGCTCCACTACATCGGCGCATCCATGGCGTTGTCCTCGTCCGGTTCCTGCGCGGGCCGGAGCAGCAATTTTTCCAGCAGCTGGGCACACTGGCCCTCCGTGGGCTGATCGGCCCGGATGACGTGCCGGGCCAGGGACATGCCCACCGGCTCCAGGGCGTCCTGCCGCGCGGCCAGGTCCTGGCGCAAGGCCTCTGGGTCTGCCTCCGCCTCCCCGCCCTGCCCAAGGCCGGCCAGGCACAAGCCCACATCGGCAATCAAATACACGGGCACCACCGGCAGGAAGGACACGGCCTGCCCATCCAGCCTGGCGGCCAGCCGATCATCCAGCACAAACACCCGCCCCGGCCCCTGCATGGCGTGCATGGCCTGGGCCAGGGCCTGTTCCGGCTCCTGGTGCTCCTGCTCCAGGCCCAGCAGGGCCAGCATCATGTCCAGCTCGTCGGCCAGGGCCGAGGCCAGCGCTCCGCACCCGCTGCCGGGCAGGCCCAGCAGCAGCAGGGACTGGGTGGCCGGATCAAAGGGCCGGGGCGCCAGCCGCTTGCCCGTGCCGGGTCCGAAGGTGGCCATGCGGTCCGCCTCCTGGACGGCGGCCTTTTCCTGGATGAAATGGTCGGTGGAATCATGTCTGGGCATGGTGTTCTCCCTTCGGATGTGCTTATTGAGGGACTTGGGCCTGCACATGGTCCGCCACGTGCATGATGGTGTTCACGTAGACCACGCTGGGGTTGTAGCGGTACAGCACCCGTCGCAGCAGGGCGCGATCCTGGGCCGTGCCGCGCCAGCCGTGGCCTTTCATGAAGTTGCCCATGGAGTGCAGGGCGTCTTCCAGGGTGAAGAGGTCCACCACGCCGTCGCGGTTGCCGTCCACGCCAAACTTCAGGGCGTTGGTGGGCATGAACTGGGCAATGCCGATGGCGCCGTAGATGGAGCCCGGAATGGCCAGGGGATCCTTGCCGGCGTTGCGGGCATAGACGATGAGGGCCTTGAGTTCCCGGTAGGCCCAGAGGGCTTTCTCGCGCGTCTTGGTGCGCATCCAGGCCAGGGCCGGTCCCTGAGGATTGTCCCGGGCAAAGGAAGGCAGGATCAGGGACACATCCTCGCACAGGGCCATGCTGGCCAGGGTGCGAAAGGCCGGGGCTTCGCCCAGGAACAGGCCCACGCGCGTCTCCACCGTGAGCAGGCCGGTGGTCACGTGGGGCGGCACGCCGTATTCGGCCTCAATGCGCCGCAACAGGGGCAGATTGGCGGTGTAGAAGGCCACGGCCTCGGCCAGGCGCTCGGGGGTGACGATGGTGCGGTACACCGGCGGCCCCTCGGGTTCCGGCGGCAGGGCCACATGGGGCGGCGCATGCCGTTTTTCCGTCCGCAGGCGGATCAACAAGGCTTCGCTGGCCCTGCCCGTGAGGGGCAGGCCACTGACGTGTTCGTAGCGGCGAATGGCCATCCGGGTGCCGGGGCCGGCAATGCCATCGGCCTTGCCCTCCAGGTATCCCAGGGCCTTGAGTCGATGCTGCACGTCCCGCACCAGGGCGGAGCCGAATTTTTTGTGGTAGAGATCCTGGATCTTGTCCACCATGGGCTCGGTGGTGAAGGCGGCCTCGGGCCGGCTGAACTGACGCTCCAGCCAGGCCTTGTCCACGCCGTCCGCCGTCAATTTCTGGATGAGGGGCCGCCAGACAGCCAGCTGGGCCTGGGCGGCCTGTCCGGCCTGTCCGGCCTCGGCGGCATGCACCGGGCGTCCCGGGATGACAAGGACCAACGCCACAGCCGCGGCAAGCAGAATCCCTCGCATCTCCCCTGCTCCTATTTCATGCCGGCGACGGGCCCGCCGGTGACGACATTGCCCGTGGTCCGCACGGGGGCGGCGCCGGCCTGCAGGGCGGTGATGGCATTATCCACCACCTGACAGCCAACAACGGCCAGCTCCCTGGACACCCCGTCGGCGTCCACCAGCCAGGAGGCGGCATTGCCCCGCAGCAGGCAAGCTTCCACCTGCAGCCGGTCCAGGCTGCGGCCCTGGAGCACCGCCGGAGCCCGCACGCCACGAATAACGCTCTTGGAAAGCAGCACCCCCGACGTCCGGGAGGCAGCCACGGCCGGTCCCTGCATGCCTTCCAGCAGGCACTGCAGCAGCCGGAGGCCGGTGGCGCCATCCATGACCACGCCAGCGGCCGCCCCGGCGCGCATGCGCACGTGCTGCAGGGTGATCTGGCTGGATTGCACCACGCCCACCACCGCCGGCGCTCCCCTGGCCGGGCGCAGGGTGAGATTTTCCAGAAAGACGTCCTGGCACTGCTCCAAGTGAATGCCGGGCAGCACCACCTCGCCCCGGCCCACGAGGGTCACCTGCCGCAGGCCGCGCAGGACCACGGGCCGGCCGGCGGTGACGTAATTGCCCGGCAGCAGTTCAATGCGGCGGTTGGCGCCCGCATTGGCCGCCAGGGCCGCCTGCAGGGCCGGAGCGTTGGCCACCACCACGGCCTGGCCGGCGCGGGCAGGCACCTCCACCGGCCGCAGCTCCCGGGCCACGTGATCGGCCACGGAGAGCACGGTATTCACGTAGGTCTCACTGCGGTTATACCGCCAGACCACCTGCTGACGGCGGGCCAGATCCATTTTCCCTTCCCACCCCCAGCCTTTGAAATACTTGCCGATGGAATGGATGGCGTCTTCCGGGACAAACAGATCCACCTTGCCGTCGCCATCGCCGTCGGCGCCGAATTTTTCGATGTTGGAAGGCATGAACTGCGGCCAGCCCACGGCGCCATAGGGCGAGCTGGGGAAGGAAAAGGGATCCTTGCCCGTGGCCCGGCACCAGCGCAGCAGGGCCGCCAGCTCCTCGAAGGCCCAGTCGCCGCGGATCCTGGCCGTCTCCCGCAACCAATGGGTTTCCGTGGGGCTGAGGGTGGTTTTGGCGAAGAACAAGGCGGCACGGTCGGGATCGCCGTCCAGGGCCATGCTGGCCAGGATGGTCACGGCCCGGTCACGGCCCAGGATGCGGCCATGGCGCGTCTCCACCGTGAGGATGGCGGTGGCCATCTCCCCGGGCACGCCGTAGGCCTGCTGCATGGCCTGCAGGGTGCCGAACTGGTCCAGGTGGAACTCCCGGGCTTCCATGAGGCGCGTGGGGGTCAGCACGCCGGAATGCACGCGGCCATGGGTCCAGACCGTGGGATGCGGCGAGGCCTTGCCAGCCCGGATCAGGGCCGCATCCAAGGCATCCACCACCTCCTGATTGGGCAGACCGTTCACGGCCAGGCCCCGGGTTTGCTGGAAGGCCTCAATGGCCGCCCGGGTTGCCGGACCGTACTTGCCATCGGGAAGTTCCGTGCTCATGCCCAGGGCGAGCAGGCCTTCCTGAATCTTGCGCACGGTCTTGCCGCCCTTGAGGGAGCGGTAGAGATCCTGCAGTTTGCGGCCCATGGGCGCGGGAGTATAGGCCATTTCCGGCCGGGCAAAGACCTTGGCCGTCCAGGCGGGGTCCATCCCCCCCTGGACAAGACGACGGACCACGGGGTCCCACATGGAGGCAGCCCGGGCGGTGGCCGCGGCCGTCAGCACCCCCGCGAGGGCCAGCGCCGCCGCGAGCAACAGGGAAGTGCGTGCCTGAATCATAGTCTTCCGGATAGACGCTGCCCCGGGCAACGGTGGATGTGTTGATACTCAAGGCGACCGAATCAGAAGCCGGGCGACTGGGCCGGACGCGGCCCCTCGGGCGTCTGGTCCAGCACGCCGCCAGCAGCGGCGGCCTCCAGGCGCGGCCGGATGTAGCCCCGGTAGATGGCCGTCTGCCCCGGCTGGAGCGTCTTGTCCGCCCCCCCCTGGGAGCTGGTGATGTGGATGAGGGCATTGCCCACCACATCCGCCGTCAGACTGTGCCGTGTTCCCCCTTGACTTGCGACCACGGTGTACCGCTCCAGGCCCGGCTGGTCGCGCAGCATGCCCAGTAACTCTTGGGCCAGGCGCTGCGGTACGGTATCTGCCATGCCGGACAGGGTGCCCAGGGTCCGCTGGGCCTCCCGCTGGCCGGCGCGCCCTGCGTCGCCTGCTGCAGCAGATCCGCCAGGGGAGCCGTCCTCCCCCACCCGCACCCCGAACCGCGCCGCCCATTCCCGTAATATCCCTTCCTCGAAAGCCGGCACGGGCTCCTGGGGCGGCCACAGCACATAGACAGACACCGCACCGCTCACCAGGCACAATGCCAGGGCCATGACCATGGCCTTCATCATATGGGGAGATGCCATACGAACGGGTATAGCATCGACGTCGGGCCTTGTCATGCCTCCGCCGCACCTGCCATGAGAAATATTGCCAGATGCGGCCCCCTCGCGCTACAGGGAGCAGGATCCATCCACCCTGCCGCGCCACGCCCGAGGCCACCATGCAGTTGGACCTGACCACCATGCCCATTCCCCAGGCCACGCGGCGCATCGCCTTGCCGGCCAGTGTGGGGTTTCTGTTTCTCACCCTGTTCAATGTGGTGGACACCTGGTTCGCCGGGCAGATTTCCACCGGCGCCCTGGCCGCCCTCTCCAGGTCCTTCCCCGTCTACTTCATTGTGCTGGCCGCGGGCAACGGGCTTTCCACCGGGGCCACGGCCTGCATTGGCGGCGCCCTTGGCGCGGGCAACCACGACCGGGCCGCGGGCTACGCCATCCAGGCCCTGCTACTGGGGGCCATAGCTGGCGTGGTGCTGGGGCTGGGGGGTCTGGCCCTTTCCCCCACCCTGTTCCGGCTGCTGGGGGCGGACGCAGCCAATCTGGTCCTCTGCCTGGAATACATGCAGACGATTTTCCTGGCCGCGCCGGCCTTCCTGCTGGTGTTCATGACCAATGCCGTGCTCCAGTCCATGGGGGACACCCGCCGGCACCGCAACTTCCTCATCCTGAGCTTTTTCCTCAACTGCATCCTGGATCCCTGGTTCATCCACGGCGGCCTGGGCCTGCCGGCCATGGGCGTGCGCGGCGTGGCCCTGGCCACGGTGGTCTGCTACCTTTGGGGCGTCTGGATGCTGGGGCGCGGCGTGTGGCGTAGCGGCATCCTCCAGGGCCGCCGACTCCGGGATTTCCGCATCCAGCCTGAGCTCATGGCGGACATGCTCCGCCAGGGCCTGCCCTCGGCCTTCACCTACCTGACCATCGGCCTGGGCATCTTCGTCATCACCTTTTACCTGAGCCGGTATGGCGACGTGGCCGTGGCCGCGTACGGCGTGGCCACCCGCATCGAACAACTGGCCCTGCTGCCGGCGGTGGGGCTCAACATTTCCACCCTGGCCCTGGTGGCCCAGAACCACGGGGCCGGCCATGCGGACCGGGTGCTGGCCGTGCTGCGCCACGCCCTGGCCCTAGGGGCCGGGGTCATGGCCCTGGGCGGATGTCTGGTGTTCGCCCTGGCCGAGCCCCTCATGGCCGCCTTTACCGACGACACCGCCGTGGCGCACACGGGTGCGGCCTACCTGCGCGTGGCGGCGTTCATCCTGTATGCCTATGTGGTAGTGTACGTGCATGTGGCGGCACTGCAGGGTGTGCGCAAGCCCATGTTC
>JAIWOE010000176.1 GCA_020217165.1 Desulfovibrio sp.
CCCCTTGACCATCTCCAGGCCCTCAAGCATACCCCAAGGGCGGCTATCTTGGGAAGACGCACACCCTCCCGCCTGCCATGTGAGGATCTTCATGTCTTCCAAAACCTTGCTGACATCTTTCCGCTCCGCCCTCATAGTTCTTTTTTGCACATGCGCCGTACTGCCTTGGGAGGCCCTGGTTGCCCCTGCCGCGGGCAATCCGGGACGCCCGCGGGTGGTGGCCATCATGGCTTTTGAATTTCTGGGGGAATCCACCCGCATCCCGGCCAACACCACCGCGGCTGCGGTGCCTGGCGCCACCCACCGTGGCCGTATGGTCACGGAAATATTCACCACCGAGGCCGTGCGCAGCGGCGTGTTCCAGGTGGTGGAACGCAGCGTGCTGGAAAGCGTGTTGGCGGAGATGGAATTCGGCGATGCCGGCCTTTCCGGCTCCGCGGCGCAGAAAATCGGCCGCATGGTCAATGCCGACGCCGTCCTTTCCGGTGCTGTTTCGGAGTACCGAGGGGAACTGCGCATCGACGCCCGGCTCATCAACGTGGCCGACGGCCGGGTGATCCTGGCGGACAAGGCCTTCTCCAAGGACACCCTGCCCTCCATTTCCGACGCTGTGGAGGAAGTGTTGGAAAAGATGGCCGACGCCCTGGCCCCCACGGGCACCCCAGACGCCCGTTCCCTGGCCAACGCCCCCGTGCGGGCCCCCCGGCCGCAGCAGACGCCCTCCCCAGACCTTCCCCGGCAGGACCACTCCAGACCTGACCACCGGGAGGGTCCGGCCCCCGCGCAGCCCCTGCCGGCCACGGCCCTGCGCATTTCGGCGTCTTCCTTTGATGCCCCCACGGAACAGGCCAGCTTCGAACCCGGCAATGTCATTGACGGCGACCCCACCACCGCCTGGGTGGAGGGCGGCAGCGAGGGCGGCCCCGGCGAATGGCTGCAGCTCTCCTTTGACACCCCCCGCCACGTGACGGAGATCCAGTGCGTCAACGGCCTGGGTTCGCCACTGCTTTTTCCACAGTACAGCCGCATCAAGGAGCTGGAGGTGGAGCTCTCCACGGGCAGGATCCTCCGCGTCAGCCTGGCCGATTCCTTCCTGTGGCAACCGGTGGTGCGGGTGGACGCACCGGTGGAGTGGATCAAGCTGCGCATCGTGTCCGTGTTTCCGGGCCAGCGCTGGGAGCGGGCGGCGCTGTCCGAACTGGAAATCACCGCCCGCCAGTAAGGAGGGTGGCTAGGCTACTTCCGCCACCACCCGGCAGGGCAGGCCGGTGCCGCCGGCGTCGAACCAGGCAACCTGGAGGGTGAAGGCCGTTCCGACCGGCACGTCCTCCAGCTGCCGCAGGTTTTCGATGACATAGGCCCCGCCGCGTTCGCAGTGCTCATCCACGGCGCGGTGATCCTCGCCGGGGCGCAGGCCCCCTGCATCCACCCCGATAAACCGCACCTTTCGCTGCAACAATTCGTTGATCACCTCCCACGACAAAACCAGCGGGTGCGCCAGATACGCCGCGCTCCCGTAGCCGTGCCTGGCCATGGCCCCTGTGTGGAACAGCACGGCGTCGCCGGGCTGCAGCAGGGTCAAGGGCAGATCCTCGCGCACAATCTCCCGGGTGTCGGACCAGGGCCGGACATCGAAGCACAAGGCTCTGGGTCTAGAAAATTCAAGGGGAATCTCGCTGCCGAGCAGCCGGTCCACATGCGTTCCCACATGCCCTTGGGCAATGAGATCCGCCGCCCGGACGGCGGCCGGCGTTTTTTCTTCCATCACGGACAAGGGGATATTGGTTCGCACGGGCAAGGAAAGATCAATCAGCATGACAATTGCTCCTGAAACATGGTGCTGCGGGCGGCGTCTTGCCATGACCCGCCGGGAGTTGCATCATGCCCTGGACTGGCCCGGCCCGGGTACCCCGGCCACGCCAGACAATGCCGTCCGGCGGCCAATCTGCATGGACCGCCAGACAGCCGCCGCCCCTGCCTGAATGGACCTGAGCGAGGACGTACGCAATGCCCCCGGACTTTGACCTGCTGGCTACCTCCTTTCAATGGGCCAAGGACCCACACTGGCTGGCCCTGGCTGCGCCGCTGGTACTGGCCGATCATGGCCGGGCTGATCTGGCCCCCGCCAGCACGGTACAGACGGAACACGCCAACACCGGGCAGCTCCTGCACAGCCATGCGCTGGGGCAGTTGTTTTTCCTGACCCGGGGATTGTGCGCCTTGGAGCAGGCTGCCGCGCGATGGAGCGTGCCGCCTGGGCTGATGGGCTGGATTCCACCGGGCGTGCCCCACCGGGCTTTGGACCACGGCCCGGTGGAAGGCTGGAGCCTCTACCTTGCTCCGAAGCACTGCGCCACCCTGCCACCCCGGGCCTGTGGGCTGGAGTGCTCCAGCCTGGCGCCGCTGCTCTTGCAGCGTCTGGCCACGGACACGCCAGGGGCTGCGAACTCCGCCGGTCTGATTGCAGATGCCAGAGAGGCGCCGCCCCCCGCCGCGCTGTCCGGAGCCCGCCGCCTGAGGGACATGGCCCCTGCCCAACGTAGGCTTTTCCATGTGCTGCTGGACGAGTTGCGCCTTGCCCGACCGGCCACGCACCACCTGCCGCTCCCGAACGATTCCCGCTTCGCCCCCATGCTGCGCGTACTCCTGGATACCCCAGCCGATCCGCGCCCCATGGAAGACTGGGCCGCCATGGCCGCCATGAGCGCACGTTCCTTCAGTCGCATCTTTGCCCGGGAGGCTGGCATGCCCTTTGCCGCATGGCGGCGCATGCTGCGGCTGATGCGGGGGCACGAACTGCTGGCCGAGGGCATGTCCGTGCAGGAAGCCGCCTGGGCCGTGGGGTATCAAAACGTCAGCGCCTTCATCGCCGGGTTCCGCCGCCTGTATGGGCAGACGCCTGCAGCGGGGCATTCTAGACGACCACGCTGAGGAATGCGCCCAACGCGCTGTACAGATTCTGCCTTCTCTGCTACGTTA
Source organism: Desulfovibrio sp. (assembly GCA_020217165.1). GTDB lineage: Bacteria > Desulfobacterota > Desulfovibrionia > Desulfovibrionales > Desulfovibrionaceae > Megalodesulfovibrio. The sequence continues at coordinate 2,980 of JAIWOE010000176.1, forward strand.
GATAAGAGGAGAGGCAATTCGTCGCCCATGTGGCTGGCCGTGGCTGGCTATCTTATCGTCACGTAATCCTCATTGCGCGCTGCCTGAGCATGCTCCGGCAAGGAGGCTCCATGCGCCCCGTACACCTGATGCCCCTGTTCCGCACCGCACCTGTTCTGAAGACGCTGACGGCCGCGCTACTGTTGCTGGGAGTCCTGACTGGTTGCACGGCCGTGGTGGTGGACGAGCCCTATGTGTACCGGCCGACTCCGCCGCCGCCGGCGGTCATCGTCCTGCCCGGCGAGACCTACGGCGCCCCGCCGCCGGATCGCAACCGCGTCAACCGCCGTTTGTCCGTGTGCACGGCCAATTATAACAACTGTATGGCCTCTTGCAACGCCTTTGCTAATCCATCGCAGCGGGCCCTGTGCGTAAGCCAGTGCAACGCCGCCATGCAGCAGTGCCGCAGCCGGTCCCTGGAATAGGGATTGTTTCCTACGGAGCGCGCCATGACGACCTCGTCCATCCCTCCCGGTTCTTCCTCGCCGTCTGCCCCGGCTGCTGGCGCCGCCCGGCGCCGCAGGCTGGGCGAGCTCCTGGTCACGGCCAAGCTCATCAGCCCGGAACAGCGCAACAAGGCCCTGGACGAGGCGCGCCGGCACAAGATGCGCCTGGGGCAATATCTGGTGCTGCAGAAGGTCATCAAGGAAATCCACCTGGTGAAGGCCATCAGCTTTCAGCTCAAGGTGCAGATGTACACCCCGGCCAAGCACCCACTGGACGGAGCGGTGCGTGAGGTGCTCTCCAGGGCCTTTGCTGTGCAGGGCAACCTGTGCCCGGTGTTCCGGGCCGGGGACGTGCTGCATGTGGCCATGCTGGACCCCACGGACATGCACACCGTGGACGAGATCGTCTTTGCCACAGGGCTGGACGTGGAACCCCTCATCTGCACCAGGAGCCAGCTGGACGAGCTGCAGGCGGCCCTGTACGGCGTGGCCTCCCCCGCCGGAACGTCGACCCCGGCCGTGACCGCGGCCGCACCCACCGTGGGCCTGGAGTTGAAAGACCCCATTGACCTGGACGCCGTGCAGCGCCCAGGCGCCTTCGCCTCGCCCCAGGGCCTGGCCAGTAATCGGATGGCCGGCAGTCGCCCGGCCGCGCCTCCCCCTGTTCCCGAGATCCTTGATATTGAAGACGTGGCCCTGACCCGTGACCTCTCCACGACTCCCGCCGCCGGCGATACCCAGCCCTCCCTGGAGCTGGGGGCCACGGGCGGTGGGGAAGACGCCATTCCGTATGTCGATGTGTTGGCCATAGAGGATGCAGCCCCCTCGCAAACCGCGCCCGGGGAAACGAGCCACGGGGATACGGCCAGCGCCCCCCCGGACATCCTGGTGCGGGACGCCTTTTTGACCCGGCGCATCCAGGCCGTGGCCGGCGTGAAGTACGAGCGCGCCGAGGTGGTGCGCGCCGCCCTCATGCTGGGGCTGGCGGTGCTGGAGGAAGAACCCGGGTTGGTGGCGGCCCTAAACCCCCACACCCGCGACCCATGGCGTTGAACGAGCCCGGCGACACCGGCCAACCCGCATCCCCGGCGCACGCATTGCCGGAGGTGGCCCTTGAAGCCCGGCTGGAGCAGATGCTCGCCCGGCTCAAGGCGGACGGGCATCGCCTGACCCCGCAACGGGTGAGCATCCTGCGCGTGCTGGCCGAGAGCGAGGGCCACCCCTCCGTGGAGCAGGTGCACCAGCGCGTGCTGACCCGCTTTCCCAACACCAGCCTGGCCACGGTGTACAAGACCGTGACCCTACTCAAGCAACGCGGGGAAGTACTGGAACTTGGCTTCAGCGAGCTGGACAATCGGTACGACGGGGCGCGGCCCACGCCGCATCCCCACCTCGTGTGCACCGGCTGTGGGGCCATCCTTGATCCCCCGGACCACGAGGCCCACGGCCTGGCCCTGGAGGAAATGGCCCGGCGCATCGCCGCCGAGACCGGCTACGCCATCGCCACCTTCCGGCTGGATTTTTACGGCCTGTGCCCGGCCTGCCAGGGGCGGACCGTTCCGCCCGCCGAATCCTGAGGCCGGCTGCCATCTCGACAGCTCCGGGCATCTGGCGTAGTGGAGGGGCAACAAGGAGTTGCCTCACACCATGACCATGCCTCGCCCCCTGCCCGCCGAGCGCCTGCGCGCCTGGCTTGATCCCGCCAAGCTCCCCTGCGACGATTCCACCGCCATCTCCCTGAACGGCAAGCAGTCTGACCTCCAGCTCCGGATTCAGCCCAGGGCCCTGGACGCCATGCAGCTTGGCTTGGCCATCAATGATCGCGGATACAATATCTATCTCTGCGGCGAGGCCAACCTGGGCCGCACCTACCTGGTGCGAGACTTTCTGACACCCCATGCCAAGAAGCGCCCCACCCCGCCGGACCTCATCTACGTCACCAATTTCGACGATGTCGACAAACCCCGGCTCATTGCCCTGCCGCCGGGGGGCGGCAAACTCCTTAAACAGGAGCTTGCCCAGGCCTTCACGCGCATCAAGCGGGACATCCCGGCCAAGTTTGAGCACGAAACCTACTTCAACCGGCGCAAGGCCATCACCGACGGCCTGCAGATCGCCCGTGACGAACTGCTGGAACAAATGGCCCAGGACGCCTCCTCCCAGGGCTTCAACCTGGATATGGACGACGAGGGCGGCTACACCATCTATCCCCTCATGGAAGGCAAGGTCCTTTCCCAGGACGAATACCAGCGCCTGGACCCCGCCACCCGCAAGACCATCAAACAGCGCAGCGACGCCCTGATGCACGCCATGAACGGGCACATGCGCAAGATGTTCCTGGAAGAGCGCGACGTGCGGGAACAGGAGCGCAGCCTGGATGAAGACACCCTGCGCGAGGTGCTGGCCGAACACCTGCACCCCCTGCGGGACCGGCTGAAAAAGGAATGGAACAACAAGGCGCTGCAGGATTTTTTTGCCGGCATCGAACGCGATGTGATTGAGAATCTGGACCTGGTGGCCCCCCGGGACTCCGGCGGCCAGGAGCGGTCGGCCCATGGCGGCGCCGCCGCGGGCGCCATGTCCTTCGAGGGACCGCCCCCCTCCCTGGAAGATTTCTTTTTGCGGTATGAAATCAACGTGTTTGTGGACAATGCCGAAACCCAGGGCGCGCCGGTGATCATCGAGGATCACCCCACCCTGTCCAACCTGCTGGGCTGCGTGGAGCGCGAGGCCGAAATGGGCGCCCTGGTGGCGGACTTCTCCCTCATCAAGGCCGGGGCCATCCACAAGGCCCAGGGCGGCTTTCTGGTGCTGCACGTGGAGGATATCCTCCAGCACGCCGGGGCCTGGGAGGGCCTGCTGCGGGCCCTGCGCTCCGGCCTGGCCAAGATCGAGGATCCCGCCGAACAGCAGGAGACCACCCGCACCAAAACCATCGAACCAGAACCCCTGGCCCTGGATGTGAAAGTGGTGCTCATCGGCGGCGACGAAGCCTACGAGGCCCTGCTGCACCACGACGACCGCTTCCACAAATTCTTCAAGATCAAGGCCCATCTGCAGGAGCACGTGCCCCGGGACGCCAAGGCCATCAAGCAGTACCTGGGCAGCCTGGCGCGCATCATCCACGAAGCCGCCCTGCTGCCCTTTGACCGGGACGCCCTGGCCCAGCTGGTGGACTATGGCTCCGTGCTGGCCGAGGACCAGAAAAAACTCTCCCTCAAGCTGCCCCTGCTGCGCGAACGCATGCTGGAGGCCTCGGCCCTGGCCCGCATGGACGGCGCCACCATGGTGGACGGCGCCATCCTGGCCAAGGCCATCAAGGCCAAGGAATATCGCTCCAATCTGTACGAAGAAGAATTCATGGAGGAATACGACCGCGAACTCATCAAGGTCTCCACCTCCGGCTCCCGCGTGGGCACGGTGAACGGGCTCTCGGTCACCTGGTACGGGGACTACGAAATCGGCCTGCCACACCAGATCAGCGCCACCGTGGGTGTGGGGCACGGCGGCATTGTGGACCTGGAGCGCGAGGCCGAGCTGGGCGGGCCCATCCACACCAAGGCCATGATGATCCTCAAGAGCTACCTGGTCTCCCTCTTCGCCCAGGACAAGCCCCTGGTGCTCACGGGCAGCCTGTGCTTTGAGCAGAGCTACGCCCATGTGGAGGGCGACTCCGCCTCCGGCGCGGAACTGGCGGCGCTGCTCTCGGCCCTGTCCGGGGCGCCCCTCAACCTCTCCCTTGCCTTCACCGGCGCCGTGAGCCAATCCGGCGGCATCCTTGCCGTGGGGGGCGTCACACGCAAGGTGGAGGGATTCTTCAAGGTCTGCAAGCGCCGTGGCCTCACGGGCACCCAGGGCGTGCTCCTGCCGGCGGACAACATCGTGCACCTGATGCTCTCGGAAGAGGTGCTGGAGGCCGTGCGCGCCGGGGCCTTCCACGTGTACCCCGTGGCCTCCATTGAGGAAGCCATGGAGCTGCTCACGGGCATCCCGGCGGGCAAGCCGCGCAAGGATGGCGGCTTTTCCAAGGACAGCCTCTATGATCGCGTGGACAAGCGCCTGTCGGCCCTGGCCAAGATGGCGCGGGAGTACGAAGGGCGGCGGTAGGGGAACCCCCTGCCGTGGATCAAACCGGACGCGTGGCCTCCAGCCGGTTTAGGGCCTCGCGGGCCATGGCGCCCACGGTGGTGTCCGCAAGCATGCCGTCACGGTACCATCGCACGGGCGTGGGGCTGGCAGCCAGGGCCTGCAGGTGCGGCCGGGCATCCTGCCAGCCCAGGCAGCCCAGCCCCCAGGCGGCCAGGCCGGGTATTTCCGCA
>JAIWOE010000177.1 GCA_020217165.1 Desulfovibrio sp.
ACAATAAAACCTACCAGCTCAATTCCGTCATCGAAACCGGCAAGAATTACGGCATGCAAACGCTGGACGACGAGATCATGAAGCTGGTGCGCCGCAACATCATCGATCCCAACGACGCCTACAACAAGGCTGTGGAAAAGCGTAAATTCAAGGAGTTTCTCACTAGGCCGCCGGAAGACTTTACGGAAATGGCCGGCCCGGACTCGGGGAGCGAAAGCAAACTGCGCAACCGTTAACCGCACCGTGTCCCACGGCGAGACCCTGCCATGCTCAGAGCGCAACTGGACCATATCATTTCCCAGGTGTTGGATTTTCAGCCGGAAACCTCGGACATTCACTTCGCCGCTTTCAAGAAGCTGCAGGCCGAGGTACACGGCAAGCTCATGGATGTGCCCCTGCGGCCGGACCTAGGTGTGCTCAAGCCCTTCCAGACCGAGGCCGTGGCCCTGGCCCTCATGGGTCAGAACATGCGCGTGTACCGCGACCTAGTGGAACGCGGCTCCTGCGACCTGGCCTACTCCCTGCCAGGGCGGGCCCGGTTCCGCGTGAATGTTTTCAGCCAGTCAGGCTCGCTATCCATCGTCATGCGCCAGCTTTCCAGCCAAATCCCCACCATCGATCAGCTCAAACTACCCATCATTTTCAAAGAGATGAGCAAGGAACGCTTTGGGCTCATCCTGGTTACCGGGGCCACGGGCTCGGGCAAGTCCACCTCCCTGGCGGCCCTCATCGATGAGATCAACGAAACCCTGCCAGTGCACATCGTCACCCTGGAAGATCCCGTCGAATACAAGCACAACCACAAGAAAGCCCTGGTGAACCAGCGTGAACTAGGCCTGGATTTCGACGACTTCACCTCCGGCCTGCGCGCCGCCCTGCGCCAGGCCCCCAAGGTGATTCTGGTGGGTGAAATGCGCGACCGCGATACGGTGGAAATCGCCCTCTCCGCCGCAGAAACCGGCCACCTGGTGCTGGGTACCCTGCACACGGCGGATGCGGGTCAGACGGTAAACCGCGTCATCGGCATGTTTGAACTGGCGGAGGAACGCCTTATCCGCAACCGGCTGGCGGAATCCCTCAAATATGTCGTTTCCCAGCGCCTGTTGCCCCGGGTGGGCGGCGGGCGGGTGGCGGCCTTTGAAATCCTGCGCAAAAACCTGCGTATCACCGAACTCATCGTCAACGGCGAAACGGAAGAAAAGACCTTTTACAAGGTGCTGCAAACCTCCGACGCCTACGGTATGATCACCTTCGACCAATACATCATGGGGCTGTACACCAAGGGGCTCATCACCGAGGAAACAGCCATGCTGGCGGGTTCCGATAAGGCCGTGCTGGGGCAGATGATCGACAAGGTCAAGAGTGCCCGGGGCGAAAAGGTGACGGATATCGAAGGCTTGACCATCGACGAAGACTACGGCGCCAAGATCGAGCCATAGGGCATGCTTCCAATAGATGGAACAACTGGCTGGCAAACGGGGAATCCTGCGGAAAAAGGGCCTCCCCGCCTTCACTGGCGGACGCACTGTTGGCCATGTGTTGCTGCATTGATGTTGTCATAACAGCGGTTGGAAAGGGGACGCGGGGGAGGCAGTTTACTCCGGAAAGTCCCCCATGCCCGCTGTCAGCCAAAGCCCCAGGGGCGGGCAAGGAGCATCGGCCATGCGAATCACCTGCACAAGCTGCAACCGCGAGCTGACCGTCCCGGACAACAAGCTGCCGGACACGCCGCGATTCAAGATCAAGTGCCCGCAATGCAAAAAGGAAATCGTCGTGGAGCGCATGGACAAGGTGGACCCGAGCTTCACCGGGGCGTCCTACGACTACAGCGGCGTGGTGGAGCCGGAGGTGTTTCCCCCCGGAGCCCGGGTGGCCTTTCTGCTCATTGTCGAAAAATCCTGGCGCAACGCCGCCTCGGCCTGGCTCAAGGCGGAAAAATTCTATCAGTCCACCGCCACCAATGCCCATGAGGCCATGCTCAAGCTGCGTCTGAACGACTACCAGCTGGTGATGATCGAAGACCGGGACGAATACCAGGGCGTGCTGGCAGAAATCGGCACCTGGCCCGGTCTGCGCCGGCGCACGGTGAACCTGGTGCTCCTGGGCAATGATGCCGCCAGCTTGGACCCGCAGCTTTCTTTCCGCCGTGGTGCCAACACCTACCTGAACCTGGCCGACGCCGCCCGCTGCGCCGAACTCATGGACAGCGTGCTCAAGGGCTATGAGATGTACTACCAGTACCTGAACCTTGCCCATGACCAGGGGATGGGGTAGACCTCTGTAGATTCCCTATCCTGCGTCCCTGCCTGAGCACGCGACCCATCCAGCCATGAAGGTCATCTACTTCGTTCACGATTGCTTTGCCCTGGAATGGCGGGACCGGGTGTTCCTGTTCGACTATCCGGAGCCGCGCTTTCATCCGCCGGGCATGCAGGCCCTGGTGCGTCGCACCGTGGCGGACCGGCATTGCGTCTTCTGCATCACCCACAGCCATCCGGACCATTGTTCCGAAGAAGTGCTGGACGTGGCCCGGTGTTGCCGCCAGGCCACGTACATTGTGTCCGATGATGTGCCGGAGATGGTGCCGGCCTTCGACCCCGCCGTGCTGCCCCAGTGCCATGTGCTGGCGCCGGAACAACAGACGGTGGTGGATGACATTGCCGTGCAGGCCCTGGAAAGCACCGACCTGGGCGTTGGGTATCTGCTGACTTGGCACGGCCGGCGGATCTGGTTTGGTGGAGATGCAGCCCATTGGGACTGGCCGCTCCTGGACGCCGCCTCACGGCATTTCGGGCGTCAGCACTTCGACGCCTTGCTGGAGCAGCTGGCTGCCCAGCCCCTGCATCTTGCCTTTGCCAATGCCGATCCGCGCCTGCAGAACTTTTCCGGAGCCCTGACATTGCTAAAACAGGCGAAACCGGCGTACCTTGTTCCCATGCACGCCTTCGGCGATCCGCGGCGGCTGCGGTTGTTCCAGGACAAAGTCCGGGAGGAAGACGGTCGCACGGCTGACACATGCTTCTGCTACGAACAACCCGGCGATGTGTGGCGCATTCCCGATTGATGCGTAACGAGGCAGCATGATAGTCGATGTCAAACTACTCCTGGAGCGCTGCTCTCCGCAGCTCACGGAAGCCATGCAGGAGGCTGCGGCCCTGGCCAGCGGGCAGGCCCATGGCGAGGTGCTGCCAGAACACCTGTTCCTGGCCATGTGCAGCACCCCGGAGACGGACCTCCTGGCCATCCTGGATGCCTGGCGCGTGGACGCCGCTGCCTTTGCCGGCCTGCTGGAACGCAGCCTGGAGGCCCTGCCCAGGGGGGCGGCTGGTCGGCCCGTCATCTCGCATGATCTGGTGGCCCTGCTGCAGCAGGCCTGGCTGGTGGGCAGCCTGGAGTTTCAGGCAGACAAGATCCGCACCGGCTTCGTACTTCTGGCCCAGGCCCGCCTCTTGCGTCAGGACCCCGGCCGCACCATGCAGCACCCTCGCAACGGCTGGATGCGCCCCTTGCGCGCCATTGCCCTGGATTCCTTGCGCCAACGGTACTCGGACATCGTGGCCGGCGCCTCGCGGGAGGCGACGGACGCCCCGGCTGGCACCGGCGCCACTGCCGGCGCGGCACCTGGTTCCGGCGAAAGCCTGCAAAAATACTGCGTGGATCTGACGGAGCGCGCCCGCCGCGGGGAGATCGACCCCGTCTTCGGCCGCGAGGACGCCATGCGCCGTATTGTGGATATCCTGGCCCGCCGCCGCAAGAACAATCCCTTGCTGGTGGGCGATGCCGGGGTGGGTAAAACGGCCGTGGTGGAAGGCCTGGCCCTGCGGCTGGTGGAGGCCGAGGCCCAGGGCTTCGAGGCTTCCGGCCTGCCCACCATGCTTAAGGGCGTGCGCATCCTGGCCTTGGACATGGGCGCCCTGGAAGCCGGTGCAGGCCTCAAGGGCGAATTCGAAGAACGGCTCAAGGCGGTGGTGGAGGACTTGAAGGCCTTGGAATCGCCGGCTATTTTGTTCATCGACGAAGCGCACACCCTCATCGGCGCTGGGGGACGCCCCGGGGCCGACGCCGCCAATTTCCTCAAGCCCACCCTGGCCCGCGGCGAGCTCAAGCTCGTGGCCGCCACCACCTGGAGCGAGCACAAACGGGTCTTCAGCCGCGATGCAGCCCTCTCCCGCCGCTTTCAGCCCGTGCCCTTGGAGGAGCCCAGCCCAGAAACCACTGTGGAAATCCTGCGCGGACTCAAACCCAGGTACGAGGCAGACCACGGCGTCACCGTGCGGGACGATGCCGTGGTGGCTGCGGCCAGGTTTGCCAGCCGTTACATTCCGGACCGCTTTTTGCCAGATAAGGCTGTGGATTTGCTGGATACCGCCGCTGCCCGCGTCAAAGTGAGCCTTACGGCCAAGCCCGCGGCCCTGGAGCAGATGGAGCAACATATCCTGGACCTGCGCCGGCGCATCGAGGCCCTGACCCGGGACAAGAGCCACGGCCTCATGGTGGATGAAGACGCCCTGACCCGCGCCTGGCACGAGCTCAAGGAACTCAAGACCCAGGCCTGGGCCTGCGCCGAGCGCTGGCGCGCCGAGCAGCGGCTGGTGGAGCAGCTCATCGAGGTCCGCGGCCGTCTGCAGCAGGAGCGTACGGAAATGGGCATGCCGAGGGAGGCCACCCGGCAGGAAGCCCTGACTCTTTTGCAACAGCTTAACGAGGTGCAGCAGGGCTCCCCCCTGGTGTGCCACGAGGTGGACCCGGGCATGGTGGCCCAGGTGGTGCACGAGTGGACGGGCATCCCCCTGGCCAGCATCCTGCAAGATCAGTACGCCGCCGTGCTGCAGCTGGAGCAGGCGTTGCGCGGACGGGTCAAGGGGCAGGGGCACGCCCTGGAAGTCATTATCAAGGAAATCCAGGCCGCCACCTCGGGGCTCAAGGACGAATCCGCGCCCATGGCCGTGTTCCTGCTGGCCGGCCCCAGCGGCGTGGGCAAGACGGAAACCGCCCGCGCCCTGGCCGAACTCCTCTTTGGCGGCGAGCAGTCCCTGGTGTTGCTGAACATGGGGGAGTATAGCGAAAAACACAGCGTCAGCCGGCTCATCGGCTCCCCGCCGGGCTATGTGGGTTATGGCGAGGGGGGGGTGCTCACCGAGGCCGTGCGCCGCCGGCCGCACTCCCTGGTCCTGCTGGACGAGGCGGAAAAAGCCCATCCCGAGGTGTTGAACCTCTTTCACCAGGTGTTCGAACAGGGCACGCTTTCGGATGCGGAGGGACGTCCCGTGGATTTCCGCAACGTCTTGTTCATCTTAACCACCAACGTCGGTGCCGAGGCCGTACTCACCGAGCCGGGGTTGCGGAGCCTGTCCCTTGCACAGCGGGCCGAACGGCTGCGGACGGCGGTGTGGCCGTCCCTGCGGGAGGCGTATCCCGCGTCCCTGCTTTCGCGCATGACGGTGGCCGTGTTCGCCCCCTTGGAGGCTGATACTCTGGCCGAGGTGGCCGAGCGCAAGCTGGCCCGCCTGGCGGCGCAGGCGTTGGTGAACGGCGCCTTTGTGCTGCAGGTGGCCCCAGAAGCGCCCCTGGCCCTGGCTGCGCGGTGCTGGGACCCGGAGAGCGGCGCCCGAAGCCTGGACCGGCTGCTGCATGCCGAGGTGCTGCCCAGGCTGGCCGAGGCAGCCCTGAACATCAAGGCCTCGGGCCAGTATCGCGCCGCCCTGACCCTGACGGTGGATGCGGCGGGGGCCATCTCCGTCCTGTCCAGTGAAGCGTCACCGTGCGTGCCATCCGCGTCCTCGCCACTGAGGGTTTCCCCGACTCCCGCCCTTGGCTGCGGCGAGCCGGAAGGGGCCCACGTCGCCCTCTCAGGCGATGGAGACCGCGCCCCCTGACGTTACATCCCCCCCTGGCCCTGGCCCGCTTTTCGTTGCCATTGCGACCAAAGCTGGTAGGATGGCTGCATGGCACAAAACATCCTGCGATGCCCCGATGTTGGGGCCTGCGCTGTCGGCGCGAGGCAGGATTCGCCCAGGAGGCTGCTCATGACCATTCGCCCCGAAGAAGATCCCGGCTATTTTGATGAGTTTGTCAGCGAAGAAATCCGCACGCAACTGCACCGCCAGCAGCAATGCAAGAAGCACAGCGCCGAAGCCCCCGACGATGACGTGGAATGCCTGGAAGGCGAGGAAGTCGCCCCGTCCCCCGACGACGCGTAAGGCATGCATTTTGCTAAACCTCCGAGGGGGAGCCGTCCTGCTGACGCGCTCGCCCCCGGAGGTACAGGGTCTGGGTGGGGTTAGCTGGCTGCAGGCGTCATGTTTTCCTTTTTGGTGACAGCCTCTGCCTTGACGCGGTCCAGCAGGTCGGACAGGGCCGGGATGACATGTTCGCGAATATCGCCGGCCACAATGAGATAGAGCACGTCATCGCCTGGCGTCAGTGCGCCCTCGTGGTACTCCACCACGACGCGGAAAATCCCGGGCCGCTGCTCAATCTCCTGTCGCACCTGCTCCACGCGTTCCCGGTCCACGGCAATGTCCACGACGGCCACACTGCCGGGTTCCTTGCGGGACCAGCCGCGTACGACGCCGTTGTGCACGAGAATCATGCCGACATGTTCGGCAAAGCCAGGAGTGGCCTTGAGTGCTTCGATGGTTTTGGTGATGTCCATGATGCTCCTCCTGCGAGCGAGAGGTGAGTTCATTTCCCAGCAGTCACCAGTGGATGATTGCTGGGGAACGGAGTGCGCGCCAGGGTGGCGCCTTCGGAAGACGGACGGATTTCGTCGAACATTGTGCAACACAGATGTGGCGCATGCCGGTGCAGCGTTGCCGAGGCGATGATGGAACGCGATCAAATAGCAGATCTCCTTAAAAAACTGCCCACCCTGGCAAACACCCGCATGTCCGGACATGGGCATGCCGTGTGGATTTCCTGGCGCGGGGAGCAGGCTGCCGCCATGTCCCAGACGTTTTTGGACTACGGTGGCATTCACATGGTGTCCGACCGCCACCAGGCCCTGTGGTTCTTCTTTACCACGGATGTCTTCCTGGCCCTGGCCCGGCTGGAAATCTGGGCCCGGCTCAATCCCCTGCCCGTGTTCGTGCAGGTGATGCCCGCCAGCCTGCCCGTGGGGTTCAAGCTGGAAACCTCCCTGGGGTTGGAAAGCTCCCTTACCAAGCAGCAGGCCCCGGTGGTGGACGAATTCACCGTGTTCGTGCACCCCAAAAGCATGGAGGCTGCCAAGTCCATCCCGGGCCTCACCTTTGTGGATGCCCCCAAAACAGCCGGCCTGGCCCCGCAGCTGTGGAAGCATTTCGACGCAGACCAGCGGCTGCCGTATACCACCTCCCTGGGGTGGTACATGGTGCTCAAACCCTTGGGGAGCGCCATCGACAAGGCCTTCCAGACCGGCTGGCGGGAGTTCTTCCACGTGGTGGAGCCACTCACCAAGCGCCTCAAGTTACAGTATATCACCCACGATTTTTTTGTCATGCTCCCCCTGAGCAACCTACGGGAGCTGCGGCAGTGGTGCAAGGAATTCCTGGTGCTGGTGGAGCAGGCCAAGCAGGAGGGCGGCGCCTACTGGCCCTGTGTGCAGGGTATTGTGGAGAAAAAAGGTCTGAATTTCAATACCGAGCTCTACAAGAAGGTGCTCCTGGATTGGGATCAGCTGGCGCCGGATTTTCCGCACATGTCCTACCGCACGGCCCTGTTGCTGGGGGAGGGCTTCCGCATCAACGACGTACGCT
>JAIWOE010000178.1 GCA_020217165.1 Desulfovibrio sp.
AGGCCGCTCAGGAAGCGGAGCCCACCGCCGAAGCCGTACCCGAAGCTGCCGAGTAGCGCTTGACCTCTCCAGCGGCCAAAGCCGCGGGAATCGTCCCCATGGACGTTCTGCCCGGCGACGTTCGCAAGCACCCCCCCCACAACCTCGAAGCCGAGCAATCGGTGCTGGGGGGGGTGCTCATCAAGGCCGTCACCCTTGCTTCCATCTCGGAAACCATTTCCGCGGATGATTTCTACTACCCCCAGCACCGCCTCATCTTTCAGGCATGCATGGACCTTTCCGCCCGAAACCTGCCGGTGGATATGGTCTCCGTGGCCGAGTACTTGCTGCGGGAAAGGAATCTCGACGCTGCCGGCGGGACCGCCTATCTGGCGGAACTGTCCGAAAGCGTCATCGGCGCTGCCAATGCCCACTACCACGCCACCATCATCCGCGACAAATCCTTGCAACGCCAGCTCATCGAGGCGGGAAGCAAGATCGTTTCCGAAAGTTTCGAGCCGCGCCCGGAAATCAACGAGCTGCTGGAATTTGCGGAAAAAACCGTTTTCGACATCTCCCAGCGGCAGGTCGGCTCCTCCATCACGCCGGCCAACGAGCTGGTGCGCCAAGTGTTCGACGAGCTCACCGCCCGCTTTGAGAACAAGCAGGCCGTCACCGGGGTACCCACGGGATATCACAAGCTCAATGAACTCACGGCCGGGCTGCAGCCCACAGACTTGATCATCATCGCCGGCCGGCCGGCCATGGGCAAGACGGCCTTTGCCCTGAACGTGTGCATGCGCGCGGCCATTCAAGGCGGTGTGCCTACGGTGATCTTCTCCCTGGAAATGGGCAAGGAGCAGCTCATGCAGCGCATGCTCTGCGCCTGGGGCAAGGTGGACCTGGCCAAGATGCGTCGTGGCAACATCAACGACGAAGACTGGACCAAGCTGCACACCGCGGCGGACCACTTTACCCGGTCCCACCTGTTCATCGACGATACGCCGGCCCTGAGCGTCACCGAGCTGCGCGGCCGGTGCCGCCGCCTCAAGCGTGAAAAGAACCTGGGGCTGGTGGTGGTGGACTACCTGCAGCTCATGCGCGCCAGCCGGCGCATTGACAGCCGCGAACAAGAAATTTCAGAAATCTCCCGCAGTCTCAAGGCGTTGGCTAAGGAACTGCATGTGCCCGTGGTGGCCCTCTCCCAGCTGAACCGCAAACTGGAGGAGCGCGGGGACAAACGCCCCCAACTCTCCGACCTGCGCGAATCCGGCGCCATTGAGCAGGATGCCGACGTCATCATGTTCCTCTACCGCGACGAAGTGTACAACAAGCGCGAGGACAACCCCAAACTGGGGGTGGCGGAAGTCATCATCGGCAAGCAGCGCAACGGCCCCCTGGGCGTGGTGGAACTGGCCTATGTGGGCGCTTACACAGCTTTCGAGGAATTGGAAGATCGGTATACTGGATACGAACCACAGGGAGCTGCCTCATGAGCCGTCGCGTCACTCCCGCACCCGCATCCACCATGCCGCCCGCCTGCCGTGGCCTGGCCCTGGCAACCCTGGCCCTGGCAACCCTGGCCCTGGCAACCCTGGCCCTGGCCGGCCTAGGGCATGCACAGGTGGCCATCGTGGAATTGCCCAGCCAGCCCCACCCCCGGCAGATCGTGGCCGACTTCGAGCGAACGGCCCTGGCCATGCGCAATGCCACCGACGCCGCCTTCCTGAGTGTCAAGCGGGCCCTGAGCCACCTGGAAGACGCCGAAAACGCCACCGACGCCGTGGACGACGCCATCTCCGAGTTTTACTTCACCGTCACCTCCACCTCCCTCAATGCCACCCAGGCCCTGCCCATTCCCGAAGGCCTGGGCGAGGAAGTGACCTCCCTGCTGTACCAGGCCCGCCAATGCCTGCTGCAAGCCCTGCAAGACCGCCTGGCCCTGGCCTCCGGCCTGGTTGCCGGCACGGAGCATGTGGATGATCCCCAGGAACTGGCCCAGCGCTATGCCATGCAGACCAGCTCCCGGGACTTCTACCTGAATCTGCTCTTCCAGGAAGCCCGCGACGCCGCCACGCCATAATCATCCCAGGACTTGAGACGCCCAGGGCAGCATCTTTTCTCTGGACGAACCGTCCGGAATCAAGGAACAAGGGACGCATGGAACGCATGCCCACTTCTGCCCTCGTGTCCTCGCCCCTTTCTTCGGATGAGTTGGAAAGCTACGCCAGCGCCTTGCTGTGGGGCCTGTCCATCGCCCGGAAAAAGCCGTTCAAGAAAAGTGATCTCGTGCAGGTCCGCTATGATCTTCTGGCCTTGCCCCTGGCTGAAACCCTGGTGGAACGCCTGCACCAGGACGGGCTCATCCCCGTGCCCCAGGCCCGCGACACGGCCAAGATGGAGTTTGATACCTACACCCTGGCCAACAACAAGCGCCTGACCACCCTCATCCCCGGCGAACGCGAGCTCAGCGAGGCCACCGCCGGCTCCATCACCCTCATTGCCCCGGAATCCCTCACCCACCTGGCCAAGGTGGACCCCGCCAACATCGCCATGGCCATGACCGCCCGCAAGCCCCTGCAATCCATCCTCAGCGTGCGGGAGGCCGCCGGCGACTATGGCTGGACCCTCGGCTACTTTCCCACCCAGGCCCTGGCCGACCAGGCCGGCATGCCCCTGGAGGACTATGCCCGGGAAATCGTCCGCGCCTGCCTGCTTTCCCGGCATGAGCCCGTCAAGGAATGGCGACGGTTCGAAAAGGACATCCGGGAAGTCCAGGCCTGGCTCAACAGCCTGCCCCTGGCCGCCCTGCGAGTGCAGAGCGAGCGCATGGACATGCTCATCCCTGTGGGCGAGTCCCGCCGCTGGATTGCCCTGACAGGCCGCAACATCCCCAGTTTCGAGTGCTACCTCTCCCCGGACTGGCGCGGTGTGGAGGGCCACTTTGCCGCCACCCTGCCCACCTACCGCAACGGCGTGCGCGTGGACGGCCTGGCGCTGGATTTCCGCTACGGGCAGGTGACCGCCGTGCATGCGGAAGCCGGCCTGGATTTTGCCCTGGAGCAACTCAAGATGGATCCCGGCGCCTCCCGCGTGGGAGAATTCGCCCTGGTGGACAAGCGCTTCTCCCCCATCACCCGTTTCATGGCCAACACCCTGTACGACGAGAACTTTGGCGGCGAACACGGCAGCTGCCACATTGCCCTGGGGCAGAGCTACGCCAACAGCTACACCGGCCTGCCCGAAGCCTTCACCCAGCCCCTGCGGGAACGCCTGGGGTTCAATGCCTCGGCCCTGCACTGGGATATCGTCAACACCGAGCCCAAAACCGTCTCCGCCACCCTCAAGGGCGGCGGCAAGATGACGATCTACGATAACGGCATGTTCGCGATGTAAGGGCCTCCCGAGGGAACGGCATGCTACCCCGGCGCCATTCCCCCGCCCCCCGCGCCGCCCCCGCCACCCTGCTGGCACTCCTGGCAAAACGTGCTGGTGCGGCCGGCCACGGTGACCTTGACCAGGGGCGCAGCGCAGCGCGGGCAGGGCTGGCCGGCTCTGCCATACACGTTGAAGGTATTCTGGAACGCCCCGGCATCGCCCCGGGCGTTCACGTAATTGCGGATGCTGGCCCCGCAGCAGTCGATGCCTTCCTGCAGCACCTCCCGCACCTGTGTCATCAGCCGGAGTTTTTGAGGGGCTGACAGGGCTTGCGCAGGCGCGTCTGGCCGCAGGCCGGCGCGGAACAGGGCTTCGTCCGCATAAATGTTCCCCACCCCGGCCAGGACGGTCTGATCCAGCAGCAGGGCCTTGATGCGGCCGCGCCTGCCGTCCAGGCGGCGGGCCAGGGCCTCGGGCGCGGTGTCCAGGGGCTCCGGCCCCAGGGAGGCGTAAAAGGGAAACGCCTGCAGCTGCGCTTCGGTGAAGGCCGCGCAGTAGCCGAATTTGCGCACGTCCATGAAAAACAGCCGCGTGCCGTCGTCCAGGTGGAAGATCAGATGCGTGTGCTTGTCCGGCGCTTCTTCCGGCGCAGGCAGGTGCAGCCGGCCGGTCATCTTGAGGTGGAAGGCCAGGATCAGGTCGCCCGAACACTCCAGCAACATCAGCTTGGCCCGACGACGCACGGCCAGGAGGCTCCGGCCCGGGAGGCTCCGGAGCAGCATGTCGGCATCCAGGCCGCCACGCACAGCCCCGGCATGGCGCACCTCCAGGGAGACCACCCCTCTGCCCTCCAGGGCTGGCCGCAGGCTGCGGGCAATGGTTTCGACTTCTGGCAGCTCGGGCATGGTCAGAGGGTGCTGCGATCCAGGGTCAACGTCACCTGGGCCCCGCCCCGGCGCAGGCGGTACCGCAGGATATCCCCCGTGAGCCGCATGGGGATGACGTGCAGGTCGCCAATATTGTCCACAGGCAGGTCGTTGATGGCCAGCAGCACGTCTCCGGCCCGCATGCCGATGCCCGCCGCCGGAGAGCCGGGGAGGACATGCGTGAGGGTCACGCCGTCCTCGCGTTGCTCTACGGCATATCCCAGGCGACTGAAGTGCGAGGGCGGGCAGGGAAATCGCAACTCCCAGGCAGCGGCCTCCTGCAGCTCCTCGGCCGTCCGGGCGGGCATGAGGGAGAGCACCGGCGCGCCGGGATCAAACTCCCGCAGCCGGCGTTTGACACCCCAGCCGTGCTCCACGTGCCCGGTGCCCACCAGGAGCAGCACGGGCCGGCCAGTCTCCCGCCGCAACCGCACGAGATTCTGGGCCATGGCCGTGTCCCACAGGCTCTGGATGCGGATGAACCGCTCGAAGCCGGCATCGTCCCGTGTCTTGATCACTTCCGAATGCCTGGAGAAAAACTTCCGCAGGAACTCCACCTGCTCCGGCTGGGGCAGGATGATGGTCTCGGGCAGGTGCTGGCGATTTTCCCGACTGGCGTCGCGGGCGGCATCCAGCCCCCGGGTGCGCACCAGTTCCACCAGCCGCTGGGGCACATTGGCCGCGTACAGGGGCAGGCCGGCCTTGCGGGCGGTCTGGAACACCGGGGCGTACAGCTCCCAGGGGTGGCCCCAGGTGCGGTCCCAGTCCAGTTCCCGGCGCAAGGCCTCCAGTCCGATCTGCTGGCTGTTGAAGCGGTCCAGGACGGCCTGACGGTCCGTGGCCACCATCTCCAGAGCCAGCACGGGCTTGCCGTGGGGCCAGAGATCCTGGCTGCTTGTGCCAATCAATGCGAGGAGGGTTTCCTGGGCCTGATGATCGCAGGGGGAGGTGTGGGACTCGCCCATGAGGATGTACGCCGCGCCCTGGAGGCGGCAAAAAGCGTCGGCATCCAGCACTGAGCCACCGCGCCCGTTTTCGGGCATGGTCCCCTCAGCGGGAGGTGGACAGGTGAGGGCCACCCGCCGGCCTGTGGTGCAACCGCCGGCGGCCAAGGCCAGGCAGGCCATGCAGCCCAGGCACCACAGCAGGCGTACGGACAGGCGCATTGGCCGGGCGCCATACGGCGCGGCGGCCAAGGCCTGCGCATGAACAAGCTTTGGCCGCCGCAACACGGGGGGGGCAGGGGGAACCAGTCCCCCTGCGTCTGCGGATGTCGTCAATCCCACTTTCTCTTGTCCTCGATGGGCCGCATCTGCGGGGGCAGGGAGCCGGGGGTAAGGACCTTGAGCACGGGGCGCAGTTTGATCTTCTCGCGGAAGGTGTGCAGCAACTCTTCGTCACGCTTGAAGTTGGAGGCTTCGATGTACAGGGTCATCTCGTCGATGCCGCCAGGGTTGGTGACCTCGATCTGCCAGCGTTTGACTTCCTCGTACCGGGCCATGACCTGCTCCACCTGGTGCGGGTATACGAACATGCCCTTGATGCGGGCGGTGGTGTCCACACGGCCCACGATGTTGCCCAGGCGCGGGGAGGTGCGCCCGCAGGGACAGGGCAGGCGGTCGATGTAGGAAAGGTCGCCGGTGGCCAGGCGGATGAGGGGATAGGTCTTGTTGAAGGCCGTGACCACGATTTCCCCCACCTCGCCATCCTTGAGGGGAATGCCCGTATCTGGGTGGCAAATCTCCACAAAAGCGCGGTTGGCCACGTGCAGACCGTTTTTGTGGTAGCATTCGTAGCCGATGCAGCCCACGTCCGCCGTGCCGTAGCCCTGGCGCATGATGCAATCGAACTTCTTTTCCAGGGTGTTGCGCATTTTTTCGGAGAATTTTTCCCCGGTGACGAAGGCCACTTCCATGTACAGATCTTTGCGCAGGTTGATGCCGGTTTCCTCGGCCTTCTGGGCCAGGTGCATCAGGTAGCTGGGCGTGCCAATGTAGCCGGTAACGCGCAACTTGGCCATGATGTCCAGCTGCGTGGCGGTGTTGCCCGGGCCGGCAGGGATGGTGGCGCAGCCAAGGTTGCGCAGGGGCTCCTCGAACATGAGGCCGGCGGGGGTCAGGTGATAGTTGAAGGTCACCTGGGCCAGGTCCCCGGAGCGGAAGCCGGCGGCATAAAACCCTTCGGTCCAGCCCCAGTAATCCTCCCCGCGATCTTCGGGATCAAAAATGGGTCCCGGGGAGAGGAACACGCGCTTGAGCTCCCCCAGGTCCTTGGTCAGGAGTCCGCCCAGCCGCGGCCCCATGGACTGCAGGAAGATGAGCTCCTTCTTTTTAAGGATGGGAATATGCTTGAGGTCCGTGAGGGTACGGAACTTCTCCACCTGAAACTGGGCGCGGTCGAAGCGCTTTTTCACGTCCTCGGAATAGCGGTAGGCGTACTGCAACAGCTCCTTGAGCTGAATCAGGTAGTATTGCCGGCGCTCGCTTTCGTCGAGCACCTCGCGGCGGCTGTAAATGCCTTCGGTGCGGTCCTTGCGGGTCATGATGGCTCCTGATAACGTGGAATGCTGGCAATCTTCCAGCATATAGCCAATGGGCGGCAAAAAAGCAAGACCCTCCGGCTAACTATCCGACATTTCTTGGCTTTCAGAAGCATCCTCCGAGTCTTCCTCCCCGGCCTGGTCAGCTGCCTGATCCGTGGAGGCAACGGCGGCGGCAGCCTTGAAGGACGGGTCCTCCTGCCGGGCAAACACCAGGAACCCGGTGTGGGCCACCATGCGGTCGTCGGGGCGCAGGCGGTCGGGCACTGGCTTCCAGCGGCGCACCAACAATTCCATGACCTCAATATTGGCAAAGGGCCCGCGCTCCAGGGCTTCCACCAGCCGGCTCACCTGGTTGGTCACAGGCAGCAAAAAGCCCAGGGTGGCGCCAGGGGCCACGGCCGCGGCGGCGTGCTCCAGGTAGTCCCAGGGGGTGCGCACGTCCAGGAACAGGGCGTCCACGCCGGTCTGGTCAAAGCCCTCGGCAATGTCCTTCACGTGCTGGGTCACGTTTTCCCCCACCCCGGCCCAGGCCAGGTTGCGGGCGCAGAGTTTGGCGAATTCCGGCCGGGCCTCGTAGGTGTACACCTGCCCCGTAGGGCCACAGAACCAGGACAAGGCCACGGTGAGGCTGCCGGAACCGCTGCCGGCCTCGATGACGCGAATGCCCGGCCCAATGCCCAGGCGCATGCAGATGTAGCCGATATCCTTGGGATAGATGATCTGCGTCTGCCGCTTGACGCCCTTGACCAGATCGTACAGGGTGGGCTTGAGCAGGCGGTAGGGCCGGCCCATGTGCGTGGGGACGATGGCGCCATATTCGCACTGGGCCAGGGTCTCCATGGTGATGAAGCCATCGTGGGTATGGATGCTGCCTTTTTCCTCGATGCGCTGCAAATAGCGCTTGCC